>CACLFQ010000049.1 GCA_902606255.1 uncultured Prochlorococcus sp. | reverse complement strand
GAAGAATCCCGCAAGTTCACTAAGTAATAAAAATAAATTTTTAGTCTTGGGATGTGGTTTCAGTGGCAGTTGCTTTGCAAAAACGGTAAGGCAATTAGGTTGTACTGCTTTGACAAGTTCGAGATCTAAAAAAAAAGATCCAAATAGTTTCGTATTCGACAGTGAAAGTAACGTTATTCCTAATAAAAAAATTTTTAATTTAGGAATTCCTATTCTTGGCATATGCTATGGAATGCAATTAATGGTCAAAGAACTTGGAGGATCTGTTATTTCAGCAACCAAAAAAGCTGAATATGGTAGAGCACCAATAAATATAGATCAAGAATCTGACCTCCTTTCTGATGTAGAAAATAAATCTATAATGTGGATGAGTCATGGCGATTCAATTAATTATTTGCCTGATGGATTTAATAAAATTGCTCGTACCGAGAACACACTCCATGCAGCAATTTCAAATGAAAAAAAGAAATTATTTGGCGTACAATTTCATCCTGAAGTTATTCATTCAGAGTTTGGGATGACGGTAATTAAAAATTTTGTTTATAAAATTTCTAGTTGTGAGGCTGATTGGACAACTGAAACTTATTTAGAGGAGACTATTCCCAGGATAAGAGAGCAAGTTGGCAATAAGAAAGTTTTGCTTGCCTTGTCAGGAGGGGTTGATTCCTCAACTCTTGCTTTTCTTCTCAATAAAGCAATTGGAAATCAGCTTACATGCATGTTTATAGACCAAGGTTTCATGAGAAAAGGTGAACCAGAATTTTTAATGAATTTTTTTGATAAGAAATTTCACATAAAAGTAGAATACATCAATGCAAGGGAAAGGTTTATTGCCAAATTAAAAGGAATTACTGATCCAGAACAGAAAAGGAAAATTATTGGTGAAGAATTTATTAGAGTATTTGAAGAAGAAAGTAATAGATTGGGACCTTTTCAGTATTTAGCTCAAGGTACGCTTTATCCTGATGTTATTGAAAGTGCTGGTACTAATATTGATCCTAAGACAGGTGAAAGAATAGCTGTAAAAATAAAGAGTCATCATAACGTGGGTGGATTACCAAAAGATTTACAATTTAAATTAGTTGAGCCATTAAGAAAACTTTTTAAGGATGAAGTTCGAAAATTGGGTGCTGCATTAGGTTTGCCTGATGAAATTATAAAAAGGCATCCATTTCCAGGCCCAGGATTAGCGATAAGAATTTTGGGAGAAGTGACTAATGAAAAACTCAATTGTTTAAGAGATGCAGACTGGATAGTAAGAGAAGAAGTAAAAAAAGCAGGCCTTTACAATGATATTTGGCAAGCATTCGCAGTACTGTTACCGGTTAAAACTGTAGGCGTTATGGGCGATAAAAGAACTTATGCATGGCCAATAGTTTTACGTTGTGTATCTAGTGAAGATGGTATGACAGCTGACTGGTCAAAAATTCCTTTTCAGATCTTAGAGAGAATTTCTAATAGAATTGTTAATGAAGTGGTTTCAGTTAATAGAGTTGTTTATGACATAACAAGTAAACCCCCTGGAACTATTGAGTGGGAGTAAATTTTCTAAAAAATTTAAGACTTTTTTATGTAAGAGATATTTTTAAATGAGATTGAAAATGCAATGAGCGAGATTATTAAATTAAGTCGATCTACTGTGGAGAAATATATTAGTTGCCCACGATGTTGTGTACTTGATAAAAAATATCAAATAAAACCTCCATCATTACCATTTACTTTAAATATAGCTGTAGATAATTTATGTAAAAATGAATTTGACTACTATAGAAACATGCAGAAACCACATCCATTATTTATTGAAAATGGTATTGATGCTGTTCCTTTTAAACACAAAGATTTAGAACGTTGGAGAAGTAATTTTATAGGGATAAGATATAAGTCGATTGAACATAATTATGATTTTGGTGGAGCTGTTGATGATATTTGGCAGAAAAAAAATGGTGAACTTATTATTATTGATGTAAAAGCAACATCTAGAAATAATTTTGATTGGTCTGAGACTTTTAATAAATTTGAATAT
>CACLFQ010000048.1 GCA_902606255.1 uncultured Prochlorococcus sp. | reverse complement strand
ATATTAGATCAAAACTCGATTTTCATTAAAAATACTAATAAGGCATTCCAAACAAAAGATATGAAAGGAATTGTTTCCTTAAACGATGGAAGAATAAATGCTAAATCATTACTTAAGACATTAGATACATATCTAAAAAATAAAAAAGTAAAATTTTTAGAAGATAAAATAATAAAAATCAAAAAATCAAAAAATCAATGGATTGCTACATCTAAAAATAATCAAGAGATAAAGTCTGAAATAATTATTTTGTGTAATTCTCTAGATGCGATTGATCTAATAGATAGCCTATCTCATAACATCAAATTAAAACCAGTATTGGGTCAAGCTATAGAAATTGGCGTAAATGATGCAGAAGTTGATTTATTATCACTTCCAAAACAAGTAAATATAGATGGGAAAAATATAATACCAATTTCAAAAGATAAACTTATTATTGGTTCAACTGACGAATATAGTACAAAACCAGAAAATGATATCTTTGAAAAACTTACAAATTTTCTTGATAAAAAACCAAACTGGCTAATCAAAGGACAAATCTTAAAACAATGGTTTGGCATTAGATCAAGACCAGATGGAGAACCATCACCAATAATGAAAAATTTAGAAAATGGATTATTTATATGTACAGGTTTTTATAAAAATGGGATATTACTTGCACCGGCCTGTTCTAGGTGGGTTGCTAAAGAAGTTGAAAAATACTTTTCTTAGTCTTTTGTTTCAGTAAAGTCTGCATCAATTACATCATCACCATCTTTATCATTTGAGTTACTCTGATCTGGCCCACCAGCCGAACCAGGAGATGGAGGTTGATTTCCAGGTTGCTGATAAACAGATGAACCTACTGCGTAAAGTTCTTGCTGAAGCTCTTCAAGAAGTTTTTTCATTAGTTCATAATCCTCTTTTGAAGTTGCTTCTTTTAATGCCTTACTTTTTTCTTCAACCTTAGACTTTGCAGAAGCATCAACTTTGTCTCCTAATTCACCAAGTTGTTTTTCTGTCTGATAAACAAGTGTTTCAGCCTGATTTTTTAGATCAATTTTTTCTCTTTTTTCTTTATCAGCAGAAGCATTTGATTCTGCATCTTTTACCATTTTTTCTACTTCATTATCAGATAAAGTGGAAGCACCAGTTATAGAGATGCTTTGCTCTTTACCGCTACCCTTATCTTTAGCTGTAACACTTAAAATACCGTTTGCATCAATATCAAAAGTAACTTCAATTTGAGGAACACCTCTTGGTGCTGAAGGTATACCATCCAGTCTAAAAGTTCCTAAACTTTTATTATCAGATGCCATTTCTCTTTCACCCTGTAAGACGTGAATTTCTACATTTGTTTGACCGTCTACAGCTGTTGAATATGTCTCAGATTTCTTCGTTGGAACTGTAGTATTTCTATTTATCATTTTTGTCATAACCCCCCCTAAAGTCTCTACACCTAAAGAAAGGGGAGTAACATCAAGTAGCAATATATCTTTAACCTCACCTGCTAAAACACCTCCTTGAATAGCAGCTCCAACAGCAACTACCTCATCAGGATTAACTGTTTGATTTGGTTCTTTACCAATTATTTTTTTCACCAAATCTAAAACGGCAGGAATTCTAGATGAGCCTCCTACCATTACCACCTCGTCGATTTCGCTAGTTGAGATTTTGGCATCACTTATAGCTCTCTCCACTGGAGTCTTACACCTATCTATTAAAGAAGCCGCTAATTCCTCAAACTTTACTCGAGTTAGATTCAAATCCAAATGTTTTGGCCCTTCAGGAGTCGCAGTGATAAAAGGTAAATTTATTTCACTTTGAGTAGCATTTGAAAGCTCAATTTTTGCTTTTTCAGCAGCTTCGGTCAGTCTTTGTAAAGCTTGCTTATCTTGTCTAAGATCGATTCCCTCGTTTGATTTAAAAGTACTAGCTAAATGATCTACGATACATCTATCAAAATCATCACCACCTAAATGGGTATCTCCAGATGTAGATAAAACTTCAGTTACTCCATCACCAGCTTCAATAACTGATACATCGAATGTTCCTCCCCCCAAAT
>CACLFQ010000047.1 GCA_902606255.1 uncultured Prochlorococcus sp. | reverse complement strand
AATGCACCTATACAAAAGAAACTAGCTCTTAATCCTTTAACAAGTTCATATGGAAGTTCTTTAATCGAAATAGTTGTTGGATCTATTTCTAGTTGGTTGTTTTTACGAACTAAATTCACTCCTAAATTCTTTAGGATATTCCCCATCTTTTCAATATCAGTGAGAAAAGGTACATTTTCGAGAATTATTTTTTCATTAGTTAGCAATGATGAGGCTAATAAAACTAAGGCGGAATTCTTCGCACCACTTATTTCAACTATTCCATTTAACTTGCCTTGGCCAAGAATCTTTAAATTTTGCGATTTAAGATATGACTTCGTTTTGCTTCCGCAAATCATTAAGACTTAATTTATTAGATTCATCATGACAAACTAATAATATTAAGTCCACCCTATGTAACGTCATGAATATTAATTAAAAGTGAAAATGTATTTTTTTGATTTCTTGGGAAATAAAAATTTAATAAATAATTGATCAAAATATTTATGTAATTAAAATATAGTTGATAACAAATTTTTCAAATTACTCATAGAAAATACTTTTTTAAAAATAACTAGTAAAAACAATAATCTAGTTAAAAGATTTAGATCATTTAAAAGAGGATCATCTCCAAAAGATCAAGACTTTTTTTGCATAGAGGGTACACATCTCATTGAAGAATTGCTGAAGTCTGGAAAAAATCCCTCTAAGATTTTAGTTACTGAAAAATGGCTAAGAAAGAATCAAAATCTAAGCAAAAAATTTCATCAGTCATCAATAAATATTGTCTCAAAGGAAGTTTTGGCATCTGCGATTTCAACAATTAATCCAGATGGGATAGCAGCTTTAGTAGAGATTTCAGCAATACCTAATTATCAATTTAATATAAAAGATGATTTTGTTCTTGTTCTCGACAGGATTCAAGATCCTGGGAATATGGGTAATCTATTTAGAACTGCTTTAGCTGCGGGTGTTGATGCAATTTTTTTAGCTGGAGGTGCGCACCCATTAGGCCAAAAGGTATTAAGAGCATCCTCAGGTGCAGTTTTTCATCTGCCATTTTTAAGATTTGATGGAATTGAAGAAGAAATATTAAATTCTTTACTTAAGTCTTTGTCTGAATTATCAAATGTAGGATTTAAGATTTTCTCTACTAGTAGCCATAATGAGAGTTCGAAAAAACCTTCAAAACCTTACTGGGAAGTTGATTGGTCTAGACGTACCGCATTAATTTTGGGTAATGAAGGTCAAGGTATTCATAAAAAAATTCAAGAAGCTTTTAATGAAACAATTACAATTCCGCATAGTGAGCTTGTAGAATCATTGAATGTGGCTTGTGTTGCAGTTCCGTTATTACTAGAACGAAAAAGAGTCGCATACACCTCTAAATAAATAAATAAAAAGTGACTGATTCAAGTTTTGATTTTGATTTAATCGTAATAGGAGCAGGATATGGAGGTTTTGATGCCGCTAAACATGCTGCTGGTAAGGGACTGAGAGTCGCAATAGTAGAATCTTCTGATATGGGAGGCACTTGTGTTAACAAGGGTTGTGTCCCATCTAAAGCTCTTTTGGCTGCAAGTGGAAAAGTTAGAGAAATAGCTGATTATGAACATTTAGCTAAATTTGGTATACATGCTTCACCAGTAAGGTTCGAGAGATCAAAAATTGCAGATCATGCAAATAATTTAGTTTTAAATGTTAGAGAAAATTTAACAAAAACTCTTAAAAGGAGTGGAGTTGAAATTATTTTGGGCATTGGAAGAATTGAAGGAAATCAAAAAGTAGGTGTAAGAGATAAAAACGGAATTGATAAAATTTTCACATGTAAGAATATTGTTATAGCAACAGGCTCTTCTCCTTTTGTGCCCCGTGGAATAACTTTAGATAGTAGGACCGTATTTACTAGTGATGATGCGGTTAAACTTGAGTGGCTTCCAAGATGGATAGCAATTATTGGAAGCGGATATATAGGACTAGAATTTGCTGATGTTTATACCGCGCTTGGTTGTGAAGTTACCATGATCGAGGCTTTGGAGAATATTATGCCAACATTTGATCCAGACATCACTAAAATTGCTAAGAAGAACCTAATTCAAGCAAGAGATATAGAGACAAAATCAAATGTCTTTGCGACA
>CACLFQ010000046.1 GCA_902606255.1 uncultured Prochlorococcus sp. | reverse complement strand
GAAAAATAAATATGCTGCCCAATATTGAAGAGGATAAAAGACCCATTGTTGCCATAGCCAAACCAAGATCTAATCCATTTGGGAAACCAAGTTTATTAAAACTTTCACCGATTATTGATGCAGCTCCATGACCACCCTCAAAACCGACCTCTATTAAACATCCCATTAGAGGATTTGCATCCATAGATGGGGGCAGAAAATATTTAACAACAAGACCGCCAACAAAAAATTGTCCGAAACCTAGTGAAAGAGCTAATAGAAATTGATTGAAAATTGGTTTAACTAAACCATTTATATTCGGGATAGGTCTTCCCATCATTAAAGTTGCGAAGACTAAAGATAAAAGAGGAGTAGGAAAATTACTCCAAACATTGATTATTTCTTTTGGCAAAAAGTGTATCGCTCCAAATGGGCCAATAGATATACCTAAAATTCCTGATATAACTGCTATCGGCAATCCAAATCTCTCGAGTTGAACAGCTAGTTTAAATTTCCTTCCAAAAATCAACAAAAAAAATATAATTAATAATCCAAAAAAACTTATTAAAAGAGAATTTGAAAAAATATCATTATTCTGTAGAGAAAAAATATTCAATGATTTCAAAAACATATAATTCTAAATCTAAATTAATAAACAAAATTTTTCAAATAAAAAAGGCTCCGATAAGAGGAGCCTTTTGATATTAGTAATGAAATTTGTGAATTAATCTTTAAGAGTAACTGTTGCACTATCAATATTACTGATAGCATTAGTAACTCTCTTGAAATCAAAGCCTAGCGCTCTTAAAGCGTGCCATAGATGACCTTGAATAAAGAAGAATCCAAAATAGTAATGAACATTAGCTAACCATGCCCTTGAAGTGTACTCACCATCAGGAAGATCAACAGTATCTACCCAATAAGGAGAAATACTAAATTTCAATTCAAGTGGTTCACCAAAGAATTCAGTCGGATAAACTGTTGTATTAGCTGCACTCCAGAAGGCTGCAATAATAGCCATCCAGCCTATGCCGGCTAATGACCATGAGAGAACAGCTTCTGCAGATAGAAGTCCTTTACCTTTGAATTTGGTATATTCACCAACCTGCTTAGTAGCGATATGCCAAGCACCACCAGTAATCTCAACGAAAGCAAGGAAAGCATGACCTCCCATTACCTCTTCAAGACTATCAATAGTTAAAAAGTCTGTTTGGTGATTCCAAATTTTGGCCAAATTTAATTCGTACTCAACCTGTCTTACAGAACCAATAGCTGGATCATAAATTCCATGTACCCTTGCCCATTCAACAAAAGCGATAACTGCGAAACCAAGAATAATTAGATGGTGACCAAGAATAAATGTCAATTTGTCTGGATTGTCCCATTCAATATTGAATTTTCTGGCTCTTGCCACATCAGAATCTTCTAGATTCCCAGGAAGAAGTAAAGAATGTAATAGTCCCCCAGCTGCTAAAACCATAGAAGAAACTAAGTGTACTATTGCTATCGCTAGAACAGGTTTAGTGTCTCCCATCGCAACACCATTAGCATCAAACCCTATTCCAAGAGTTGCTAAATGAGGAAGAACGATTAGAGGTTGATGACCCATTGGGACGCTTGGGTCAAATCGTGAAAGTTCAAAAAGGGTGAATGCACCCGCCCAGAAAACAATTAATCCTGCATGAGCTACATGAGCAGCGATGAATTTTCCTGAGCGATTTGCTACACCTGAATTACCAGCCCACCATCCATAGGTGGTATCTGGATTTCCATAGGTTTGCATTTAGGAATTGATTAGCTTAAACGTTTTGAGAATACTTTATATTTCACCAAACAGTTGAATTCATAACAAAATTGTAAAGGTTATTAATCCTAGCCATTACTAAATAAAAATTATTCAGGGGGCAATACAAGAGTAAAGAAGGTAGATTTAATGAAGAAAAATTATTCTCAGAGATATAAGTTTTCTAAAATAAACCAGCATTCTTCAATTCAGAAAAGTCTAATAAATTTGATTTTGCTGACATTATAACGATGTTTTGTTTCATTAACCCTTATCGTTTATTGCCTATTTCTCAAACAATTATTAAATATGGGAAAGGACATCTAAAATTATGACTACTTCTCAAGAGTCTTCTAGAAAATCTTTGCTAGAAATGAAATCGGAAGTTCATTACAAAAAGGCTGCAAAATCATACAGAAAA
>CACLFQ010000045.1 GCA_902606255.1 uncultured Prochlorococcus sp. | reverse complement strand
AAGAGCTTCAACAAAATGATCTTATTTTGGGACCATCTAATGATGGGGGATATTGGCTTATTGGTTTATCAGAAAAAATAATATCAACCCACCTATATTTACCTTTTATTAACATTAAGTGGAGTGCAGAAAATGTTCTTCAAAATACAATTGATAATTTTGCTACTGTAAAATTGAAATATAAGTTTTTAGATAAAAAAATAGACATAGATACAATATTTGATATCGAAAATAGAAAGTAATCAACTTGTCTCAAATCTCAATTATCATCCCAACTATAAATGAAGCCAATAATTTGCCATTATTGCTTTCAGACTTGTCGACTATTCATAAAGAAGGAGAAATTATTATTGTTGACTGTGGTAGTGAAGATAGAACTACTGATTTAGCAAATATTTATGGGGCAAAAGTATATCAATCCAAAGAAAGAAATCGAGGTTTACAATTAGATATTGGTGCTAAGAATTCAAAAGGAGACTGGCTCATATTTTTGCATGCAGACACAAGATTAACTCATGATTGGTTTAGAAAAATATATCCATTTTTAAAAGGAAACAATAATTATATTTACTATTTTAAATTTAAAATTAATAATAAAAAGATAATTTTTAGAGTCCTAGAGATTCTTGTAAATCTTAGAAGTCAATTTTTTAAGCAACCTTATGGTGATCAAGGTTTAATTATTCATAGATCTACTTATTTTAAGAATAATGGGTTTAGAAAGATACCTTTAATGGAAGACATAGATTTTTTAAGGAGATTAAACAATAAAAAAGATTTAAAACAATTAAATTTACCAATTTTTATAAGTGCAAGAAAATGGGAAAGAACTAATATTTTTCTTCAAGCGATTAAGAACTGGCAATTTAGAAGAAGATGGTTAAAAGGCGAATCGTTAAAATCTATATATTCTGACTACTACAAAAAATGATTAATTTGCATACCAAAAAGCACATTTAGAACCTCTTGGTTCTAATATCCAACCTTGTCTTTTGTAAAATGAAACCACTTCAGCATCAGCAAAAAGGGTTACTTTGGAAATTCCAATATTTTTTAATTCTTTTAGGATATATTTCATTAACTCTTTCCCCAATCCAAGTCCTTGATAGACAGGGTTAATAGCCACATCCCAAACTGTTGCTTCTAGAATTCCATCGCCAGTGCATCTTGCAAATCCTACTAGTCTGGGGAATTTATCATCATGACGCCATAACCCAACCACCAAAATACTGAACTCCAATGCTCTTTTCACTCTCCTTATAGGTCTTCTGCTCCAACCAACAGTTTGCAAAAGTTGATCTAGTTCTATTAGATCTAAATCTTTATTTTTACTACATACAAATATTTCTTCTTTATTTGTTTGAGTAAACTCATAAGAATTTAAACCATAAAGATCTATCAGCTCATCCCTTGATATGCTGTTTGATTTTTTTATTAACGATTCTTGGTTTCTAAAAATCATTAAAAATTTGCGAATCCTTTTTGTTGAAGCTCAGAAAGCTGAAAATATAAACCCTTTTTTAGTCTCAATTCATTATGTGTTCCCTCTTCAACTAATGAACCTCCTTTTAAGACTAAAATCTTATCAGAACTTTCAATAGTTGCTAATCTGTGAGCTATTACTAATGCTGTTCTTTTTGACAGAATTCTCTCAAGATCTTTCTGCAAAGTAGCCTCTGTAGAGGGATCCATAAACGCTGTTGCTTCGTCCATTATTAAAACAATAGGATTTCTAATCGCTACTCGAGCTACTGAAAGAAGTTGTCTCTCTCCTGAAGAGAGATTTCCCCCTCTTTCTCTTAATAAGGTTTTCAAACCTTCTGGTAATTTTTTCAACAAATTATCTAAACCTAATTCGTTACAAAGATTTTCTAATTCAAGATTGTCTACATTCGAATTTAGTTTCAAATTATCTGCAACATTTCCACTAAAAATAAAGGTATCTTGCAAAACTACTCCCAACATATTTCTGAGAGTTGCAATAGGAATATCTTTTATATTTATATCATCGATTAAAATTTGGCCTGATTGAGGTTCATACAATCTACACAATAGTCTTATTATAGTAGTCTTACCTGAACCAGTTGGCCCTACAAAAGCCACATGCTCTCCTGGATTGATCATGAAAGATAAATTTTTTATGATATGCTCTCCTTCGTTGTAGAAAAAATTAACATTCTTGAACTCAATTTTGCCCTTAAATTTCTTATTTACATTTTTAGCATTTTCTAAAAAATGTTTTGCGGAAATAGAGTCCTTAATCTGTATTTCTTCATCCAATAATTCATTTATTCTTTCTACAGCTGTTAAACCTCCTTGTATCTGAGTAA
>CACLFQ010000044.1 GCA_902606255.1 uncultured Prochlorococcus sp. | reverse complement strand
CCGGAATGATTACAAGTAAAACGGATCCAAAGTTACAAGCTCTTGGAAGAGTAATTGGCTCACTTTGTGTTCTAACTGCCTCTAAAGGAAAAGATAAGAATAATATCAAAGGAGCTATGCTTGCATCCTGGGTTAGTCAAGCAAGTTTTTCTCCACCAGGATTAAGTATTGCAGTAGCAAAAGATAGATCAGTAGAGTCTCTACTTCAAATTGGAGATTCATTTGCTTTAAACATTTTAAGTGAAAAAGATTTTAAAGAACCTTTGAAAAGATTCACAAAACCTTTTTCACCAGGTGAAGATCGATTCGAAGGCTTAAATATTGAATTAACTCCTAATGAACAAATAATAATTCCCAACTCTTTAGCATGGTTAGATGCGTCTGTAAAAGAAAGAATGGAATGTGGAGATCATTGGGTAATATACGCTGAAGTACTACACGGTAATATACTAAAATCCGATTGTCTAACAGCAGTTCATCACCGTAAAACTGGTGCTAACTATTAAATTTATTTTTCTTATTTATGACTGAATCAAAGGATTTAATAATTATTTCAGCGAGTTGTGGGAAAAATCTAGAACTTTCTGAGAAATTCATTGAAAAAAGTAATGAACTTAAAATAAGTTCTGAAATTTTAGATCTTACCACTCTCGATATTCCATTATTTAATCCAAGAATTCACAGTAAAGAAAAAATTCCAAATCAAATAGAAGAATTAAAAAAAAAGCTTTTAAAGATTGAAAGGTGGGTGATTTGTGCGCCTGAATATAATGGATCTATACCACCCATTCTCTCCAACTTCATAGCATGGCTCTCTATTTCCGGAGATGACTTTAGGAATCTATTTAATGGTCAACCGATTGCAATTGCAACATTTTCTGGTGGTATAGGATTAGAACTGCTGACCTCATTACGCATTCAATTAGTGCATCTAGGAAGTCAAGTATTAGGGAGACAACTTTTGTCCTCATATAGTAAACCTATAGATACAAAAACTATTGAAGATATTATTCAAAGACTTTTACAAATGAAAAAATTAAAAACATAAACTTTAAAACAAAAAATTCTTATCAATTTTTTTCATTCCAAACTTTTAAAATTTGCTTAGCCATAGGAAGCGCATGTACCGAACCTCCACCCGGAGTATTTTGTGCAAAAGCGACTATAAGCAACTCACTCTTTTCCGAAGGAGCAAAGCAAACGAACCAAGCATGATCTAAGCCCCCTTCACCATCTTCAGCAGTTCCTGTTTTACCTGACACTGGAGGTAAATTTGAAACTCCATAATTAATTGATACTCCTGTACCAGACTCTACTACTTTCCTGAGACCACTTTTTATCAATTGAATATTTTGTGGATCAATGTCAATTGGAATACGTTTTTTATCTAAAAGACTTTCTAAATCTTTTTTAGTCAAATGTGGAGTAACTAGATAACCTCCATTAGCAATCGCTGCATATGCTCTAGCTATTTGAATTGGAGTTACCTGAACAACAAATTGTCCAATAGACATACTCGCAATATCTTCTGGAACCCAAGGGGTCCTTCCTGGTTGCCCCCATCCTCTACCTTCTTTAGCCCATTCACTACTGGCAACTAATCCTATATTTTCTTGTTCAGAAATTTCAATTCCAGATAAAGAATTAAAACCAAGCTTTCGGGAGACATTATGAATTTCATCAACTCCTACTCCATAACCTACTTGATAAAAAAATGTATTACTAGAAACTCTTAAAGCATCCTCGTAACCTATTACCCCAAAGCCTAAATCATTATGCTCTCTAAAACATTGACTCCCATAAGTTATACATGGTTTCGTATCTAACATAGTATCTCTAGGAAATTTTCCACTTTCCAAACCTGCTAAAGCAGTTACAATTTTCCAAACACTTCCTGGATCATAAGCATTTAATGCTCTATTAAAAAGAGGTTTTTCAGGAGAATTAAATATATTATTGTAATCTTTTTCAGGTTTAAAATCTTTTGAAAAAAAATTCAAATCAAAATTAGGCCTACTTACCATCGCTTTTATTGCACCATCTCTTGGATCCATCACTATTATCGCTCCAGCTTTTTTGTCTTTAAGAACTTCCTCAGCAACTAATTGCAGATTAAGGTCGATTGTTAGTTCAACATCCTTACCTTGTACTGGAGGTCTTATTCCCAACGATCTTTGAAATTTTCCTAATGAATTTACTTCAACCATTTCTCCACCCCATTCACCTCTTATAAAATCTTCGTAAACATATTCAATGCCTGTTCTTCCTATTAAGTCATTTAATTTATAACCCTTCTCAGATAAGAATTTATATTCTGATTCAGTAATTGGCTGAGTATAACCAATTACATGGGCCGCAAGGGATTTATAAGGA
>CACLFQ010000043.1 GCA_902606255.1 uncultured Prochlorococcus sp. | reverse complement strand
ACTTTACTTTGAGAAATTTTTCGATCCTAAACAGAATCTTTCGTTAAATCCACAAGTTGCTTTGAAACCTCTAATAGATGATTTAGATCATTTATTAAATATTTCAAAACTTACGCAAATGGAAACTCCTACAGTAATTACATAAACTTTAAAGTAATGATTTTTTGATTTAATTTATATGCATTCAGAAAATTTATTTACTAATTCTTCTCAAAGAGAAAATAATGCCCCTTTGGCAGATAAATTAAGGCCAAAGAATTTGAAAGACTTTTTTGGTCAGCAATCAATCTTGAATGAGAATTCCCTTTTAAGAAGTGCAATATTAAACGATAAGATTAGTAATTTTATTTTTTTTGGCCCTCCTGGCGTTGGAAAAACTACCCTAATTGAAATTATTTCTTTTAATACGCGTTCAAAATTAATTAAATTAAATGCAGTATTATCAAGTTTGAAAGAATTAAGAAATGAAATAGCTAATGCAAAAGAAAGATTAATAAATTCAAAAAGAAAAACAATTTTATTTATAGATGAGGTTCATAGATTTACATCAGTGCAGCAAGATGCTCTATTACCTTCAATAGAAAATGGAACTATAACTTTTATTGGTGCTACAACTGAAAACCCTTTCTTTGCTGTTAATAAAGCTCTTGTTAGTAGGTCTCGTATTTTTACATTACTTCCTTTGGCTGAAAATGATTTGAAGAAAATAATACAAAAAGTCATAACTCACTATTCAAAACAAAAAGATTCAAAAAAGGTTCATTTAACCCATGATGCAATAAGTCATTTAATCAAATTTTCTGGCGGTGATTCAAGAACATTAATTAATGCCCTCGAGATGGCCATAGAAACAACTACTGAAAATGATGCTAAAGAAATAAATATTAATCTCTCAATAGCAGAGGATGCAATTCAAAAGAAAAATATTGTTTACGATAAGAATGGTCAAAACCATTACGATATAATCAGTGCCTTTATCAAGTCCATAAGAGGTTCTGACCCCGATGCAACTTTGTTTTGGCTTGCAAATATGCTGGAATGTGGTGAAGATCCTAATTTTATTTTTAGAAGACTACTTATATCTGCCACTGAAGATATTGGGATTGCTGATCCTAATGCAATAGTAGTTGTACAATCATGTTGTGACGCTTTTGATAGGGTTGGTTTTCCAGAAGGATTTTATTTTTTAACGCAAGCTTCTCTGTATTTAGCTATTTCTCCAAAAAGTAATAGTACGAAAAGTATTTTTAAAGCAATTGAAACAATCAAAAATTCCAATGCATTTGAAGTTCCACGTCATTTAAAAAATAATTCTAATAGTTATGTCAATCCGCATAATTATCCAGGCAATTGGGTAGCACAAGAATATCTTCCTAAATCTTTAAGAGGTTTAAAAATATGGGAACCAAATAATAATGGGTGGGAGAAAATTAAATATGAGGAAATGCTTAGAAGAAAAGAAAACTAAAAATTTTTCGAACAACAAATAATCTCAGGATTTAAAGAAGTTTTTTCTTTGTAGGCTAAAGCAATAGTCCAATTATGGAAATTAATCTGTGAATAATTTAAATGTATTTTTTTCTTCTTATGTATTAATTCTTGCGGCTTTTCAAAATATTGCCAATGGTTTATGTCTTTAGCTAATTTTCCATGATCCCATTTTATGGCCGCTTCAACAGCACACCATTGATTTAGTACCATGTTTTTTGTCAATTTGTTATGAATTGATTTATTGGTATGAAAAAAATATTTTTCTGCAAATTTTATATGGTTAAAATCTCTATCTATTCTCTCTATATCAATACCTATTTTGCTTTTATTCCAAACTATAGCTAAGGCATCTTTGCAATGACTTAAACTTATATTTCCCATGCCAGCAGGTAATATTGGTGGTTCACCGGGATGAGCATTTATTGGAATTTCGAGGGGCTCTAAATCAAACAGTGTTGATAGTGATTTTCTTAAATATCCTCTAGTTTCTAAAAAAACTTTTGATCTTAATCTTGAAAGTTTTTCCGCAATTTTAATTTCTTGTACTGTTACGACATCTTGTACACCTTTAATCTCATAAAACCAAATTTTTGGTATTTTATATTCATACTCATTTAATAATTTCAATGGCTCTTAAGGTTGGCGACAAAGCACCAGAATTTAAATTAAAAGATTCTTTTGAGAAGGAAGTGTCTCTTAAAGATTTTAAAGGTAAAAAAATAATACTATATTTTTACCCCAAAGATAATACTCCAGGATGCACTAAGGAAGCCTGCAATTTTAAAGAAAATTGGGATTTGCTCCAGAAAAATAATATTGTTGTGATTGGTATTAGTAAAGATAATGCCTCATCTCATAAGAAGTTTATAGAAAAATTTAATTTACCTTTTATTCTTTTAACCGATCCTGAACCTTTTC
>CACLFQ010000042.1 GCA_902606255.1 uncultured Prochlorococcus sp. | reverse complement strand
GGACTTAAAGAAACATGTTGTTAATGAAATTGGAATTATCGCGAAGCCCGAAAAAATTATAATTTCCGACTCACTTCCCAAAACACGGAGTGGAAAAATTATGAGGAGAATTTTGAGATCTTTAGCTGCGGGAGAAAAAATTAGTGGTGATATAAGTACTCTTGAAGATAGTTCTGTTTTAGAAAAGTTGAAAGAAACATCCTAATCAAAAGTATCAATTAAACTGCAAATTTTTTTTATAGTCTTTCTTTTAAAATCATCATCAGCCCAGTCTCCCAAAAAATTTTCTCTTAATCCTGCACTAGCAATTGTGGTGTGTGTCCCTTTTAGCATTATCCCCTTTGAATCATCTTCTTTTCTTGCTTTAAGACAAGATAATAATTTATCTGTTTGATCTAATTCGTCTGAGTTGAATTTTATTAGGAAGTTATTTTTTTGATTATAAGTTTTTTCAATTATTCGCAAAGTTCTTTCAGGACTGGGGCTGAATTCACTATTAAATTCTAGTTTTTTAGCAATCTGTTTCAATAATGGAATTGATTTGTTGGCACTGAAATTATTGAAACTAATTGATATGAATTTTTCGCAATTTCTTCCACCATCAGGAGAAATTAAATGAAGTTTACAGCCTAGACTGTGACCAATTCTAATTGAAGGGATTGCCCCACCTATTCTCTTTGATAATGATATTCGGCAATTTTTAAAATCTTTCCATGCTCTAATAGAAAGTTCTTGGTGATCAAATTGTGGAGTGTACTGATATGCATGTACTGCAAAGTTTTTAGTAATTAAGCTTTCTATGAATCTCTTGTAAGTTAAATCTGGTTTAGAAGCCAGATAACTTCCACCGATAAATTCCACAATTTTCTTGGGATTTGAAGGCCAATAACAAAAATTGTTGAATTGATATTTTGTAAATGGCATTTTATTAAATTTATTTTTTTAATCTAAAAAGGGTTTAAAACTTATTTTTATCAAATTTGTTTAATTAATATTAATTTAAAAGAAATTTTTGTTAAATGCGTCAAGATAAATAAAAGTGTTTTCAAGTAATTGGAACTATTTAATAAAAAAGAATTAAATCAATTGGATTTTCTTAAGGGCCAAATAAACAGTAACCCCTCTGACAAAAGTTTTACTTATCAAAATAAAAAAATTGAAAAAATTTTAATTCTTGATACTGAAACAACAGGTCTAGATGAAAATAAAGATGAAGTGATAGAGATAGGTTGTATTTTGTTTGATGTATCTTTTAAATGTGTACTTTCACAGGTCTCATTTTTATTCCCAGTTAATAATAATGAAGCCGAACATGTTAATGGTATATCTTCAGAAGTAACTAACCTCTCTCAACCATGGGAGGATGGGTTAAGTTTCTTTTTAAAACTTGTTGATTGTTCGGATTTCATAGTCGCACATAATGTAGAGTTTGATAAGAAATGGTTTGGGAAAGGAAGGTTACCTAAACTTAATAAAAAATGGATATGCAGTTTAGAGGATATTAATTGGTCTTTTCAAAAATCACTAAAAAATAGACCCTCAGTAACTGATCTAGCTTTATCTTTTTCAATACCAGTTTGGAATTTACATAGAGCTTTATCTGATTGCTTTTACATATCTGAGGTCTTCAAAAAATGCGATAATTTAGAGGAACTTTTACTTAAAGCCACTGAACCGAGGTTTTTATACAAGGCACTGGTTAGTTATGAAGATAGGTCTTTAGCTAAAAATGCTGGGTTCAGATGGAATAATCCTGTGCAAGGAGCTTGGTCAAGAAAATTAACTACTGATGAGGCAAAAAATCTTGATTTTAGAGTAGAGATTTTGAATTAATATTTGATAAATTTTTGACTAAGAAAATATTTAGTGCATCTTACAAGGCATCCATTTATTTCCCATTTTATGTGCTCCAATACATCCGTATTTTGAGGCAGCCTTTTCTAGCCATTTTAAAAAGGATTTTTGAAAATTTGATCTGTCATTAGTATCACCTAACGTATTTATTTCAAGATTAAGTTCTTTTATTCCTAATTTACCTAAGATATCCCAAGCTAAAACAATAATTTCAACATCACTCCTAACTGAATCGTACCCTATAAACTCAACACCTAACTGATGAAACTGTCTTTGCCTGCCTGCTTGAGGTCTTTCGTATCGAAACATAGGACCCATGTACCAAAGTTTTTGAAGAGGACTAGACGATATTCCATTTTGTATTAACGCTCGTGCGACTGAGGCTGTTCCTTCAGGCCTGAGAGTGCAGGATCTCTCCCCCCTATCAAGAAATGTATACATTTCCTTACTGACAACATCTGTCTCTTCACCAATTCCTCTTATAAATAATTCGGTCATTTCCAATATTGGTGTTCTTATTTCTTTGATGGATGCTCTCGAAAGCTGTTCCAATACGATTTTTTCAACGTTTTGCCACTTTATTAGTTGATCAGGCAATAGGTCTACTGTTCCTCTTAGATTTTTTAAGT
>CACLFQ010000041.1 GCA_902606255.1 uncultured Prochlorococcus sp. | reverse complement strand
AAAATTATTTTTATTAACTCTATAAATTAGTTTACCCAAATCAAGAAATTACTTATAAGTTGGTTTTGAAATTTTATTAAATTACGACATATTTATAATATAAATTGAATTCCATAAGGATATCCATCTGAATTGCTTTCGAGAATTTGAAGTATGAAAAAATTAGAAGATTTGATTATCACATATAAAGATTTCCCAAAAAAAGGGATTGATTTTAAGGACGTTCTCGAAATTCTTCAAAATCCAGAAATTTTTCAAGACCTAATTTTAAAAATGTCTTCAAACAAATTTTTAAAAAATGCTGAAGCAATAATTTCTATAGATGCGAGGGGATTTATTTTTGGTTCTGCAGTTGCTCTAGAATCATCTAAACCCATGATTGTGGCACGAAAACCTGGAAAACTACCAGGAAAAATATTAACAAGAGAATATGATTTGGAATATGGAAAAAATTCTCTATCAATACAAAGTAATGCTTTGAAAAAGTTCGATTCTTTTGTAATCGTAGATGACTTGTTAGCTACAGGAGGGACAGTTAATTGTGTCTCAAGGTTGCTTCAAGATCAAGGGAAGGAAGTTTTAGGTTTAATAACCGTTGTTGAGTTGAAGAAATTGGAAGGTAGATTAAAACTAGATTTTCCAGTTCAGTCAATGATTTCGTTTTGAAAGAAAAGCATAGTTAAGTTTGTTGACAAAGGCCGTTTAGTCAAATCTTTCTTTTATCAATTAACAAATTATGAACTTTCTTATTTTAAATTTGATAAAGAATTTAAAGCTAGCTGAATATATTTATATTATTCCAACCGATCCTGCTGTAAAACCAACTGCAATGAAAAAAACAAATTCTAGTAAATCTCTAGGTAAAGAATTTACAAGTAAATTAAGATGAGTCATTTGACCTTGTGCTCCTCAGGTTTAAATTTCTAAAAAATATAACTAATTATTTTTTCTGTTGAGGGAAATTAAAGTCTTTTTTTCTTATTTCTATAGATTTCAGGAAAGTAAAACCCTTAAAGAAAATAATTTTCAAAATGCTAAAAAAAATTTTTAACCAAATTAATCTACTGCTCAAATTCTCTTTAAATGCTATATTTTTTATTATCAAAGTAAAACTAGTAGGAATTTATGGATTATAAAAAGAAAACCTTAAATAAATTAAATCAAAAAGAAAGCTACGAGGAAATTGACACTAGGTTGGCTTCTGGATGGTATGTTGATGCAGTTGATAATAGAAAAAAGAAAAAATATAAAACAGAGAAAGTTTCTTTTAAAATTTCCAAAAAAATATAAATTATGAAATCAATAATTTATGTAAAAAAACTAGAGAAATAAACCAATAAATAAAAAAACTGATTGTATAACTTTAGAAAGTGGCACAAATATCTGAAAAATGTAGTCGTTAATACTTGATTTTGTATACCCAAATACACTATCTTAAGGTGTACTTTAAATTTCGTGTGAGGAAATTTATGAAGCTTTTTAAAAGCTTGCTAGTAGCACCTGCGACTTTAGGCTTACTTGCGCCTATGTCTGCTACTGCAAACGAAGTCACTATTAATGACTTCAACCCTGCTGAAGAACTTGCTATCACTAACAGTCGAGTAGACGGTTTAGAAGCAAGATTAAACAACTTCGAAGCTGGTAGTTTTTCTGAAACAACATCTGCATCATTTGGATCTACTTTTTATGTAGGATCTGTAGAAAATGGATCAGCAGGTGAAGCTACTACGTTCACTTACGACTTTGCACTTGATCTATCAACATCATTTACTGGTGAAGATTCACTTGATGTAGCAATTATTGGTGGTAATGCCAGTACTACATCTGTTGATGCAATTATGGGTGGAGACGGAACTGCTGATGATTTAGTACTTGATGGAGTTTCTTATACATTCCCATTAGGATCAGCAACAGTAATTGTTGGTGATGGCGTAGGACCTGACGACATGAACACTGGAGCATGTGCTTACAGTGCATTCACTGATCTTATAAGTGACTGTGGTTCCAACAACGTTGGCGGTTCTGGTGACTCTGGTTTTGCTATCGGATATGACTTCGGTAATGGCTTCACCTTAGCTGGTGGTGCTGCTGGTGGCGGCGATTCAGCTGAAGGTTTATTCACTGAAGAAGATTCTAGTTCTTTTGGTCTAGAGGCTGCTTATACAGCTGATACTTATGGTTTCTCAGTTGCTTACACAGATGATGAAGCTACTTCATACTGGAGTCTTCAAGCAATGGTTGCCCCAGAAGGCTTCCCTTCTATAAGTGTTGGTTACGAAACTGATGACGATGATGCGGATGCAATTTTCGCAGGTCTTACTTTCGAAGAAGTAGGTCCTGGATCAGTAAGTATCGGAATGGCTTCAACAGGTACAGATGCTGATGATTTCTATCAGTATGAACTTTCATACTCATATCCACTAAATGATGGTATGACTATTACTCCTGGTGTTTTCATTACTGAAACTGCTGGTGAGGATGAAACAGGTG
>CACLFQ010000040.1 GCA_902606255.1 uncultured Prochlorococcus sp. | reverse complement strand
TAATTGCTATTGGTTTTCCAAAGGATAAACAAAATTCGCCCCTAAAGTTAGGAGGTATTTTGCTGTAGGCAATTCCAATTGGAACAATAATAATGGATTTTGTTTTTTTTGTGGCTAATCTAGCTAATCTATAAAGTCCTTCTTTGAGAACTATTTTTTTTCCATATTTATTAATCTTTCCTTCGGGGAAAACAACTAGTTGTTCCCCTTTTTCTATAAGATCAATTGCATATCTTAACGCTGAGAGAGATGGCGATAATTGATTTATCGAAAAACATCCAAGTCTTTTTAAAAACCAACCTTGTATTCCACTCATTTCGGATTTAGTAACCATAAATCTACAATCCTTTTTTGTTACCCTTCTACCCATTGCCATTGTGAGGATTAATCCGTCCCATCTTGATCTGTGGGTTGGAGCCAAAATGATAGAGGAATTTATGGGGATCGACAAACCATTATTTAATATTTTCTTTTTTTTAAAAAAGAACCTCAAAACAACGTCCTGGGTAACGAACATTGCAATAAATCCCAATACAGGGTTGATTTTATGCCAAATAAATAAGGATTTTTTCTTCAAGTTCTATTAACTATATATTAATAATTTAAGTGTTTGCCTTTTTTTATTAGCTATTATTGGGCGGTTAATAGATTGTCTAGAAACTAAGATTTTCAAAATTATGGCTACTTTAGGAGTAAACATTGATCATATTGCAAATGTAAGGCAAGCTAGGAAAACTGTTGAACCTGACCCCGTACAATTTGCTTTTTTAGCTGAATTAGGTGGTGCAGACTCCATAACAGTTCATCTAAGAGAAGATAGAAGACATGTTCAAGATAGAGACGTAATCCTTTTGAAAGAGACTATAAAAACAAAACTCAATTTAGAGATGGCTGCTACAGAAGAAATGTTAGAAATTGCCAAAAAAATTCTTCCCAATTATGTAACGCTTGTACCCGAGAAAAGAGAGGAAGTTACTACTGAAGGCGGGTTGGATGTAAAAAGTAATGTGAAATACCTAAAGAATTTTGTTGAATCTTTAAAAGATTCAAATATTGAAGTAAGTGCATTTATTGATCCTCTTGGTGAGCAGATAAATTATTCCAAAGAAATAGGGTTTAACTTTATAGAGTTACATACTGGAAAATATGCTGAACTTTCAGGATCTGAACAAAATAAAGAGCTCCAAAGGATCTTAGAGTCTACACATTTAGCAAATGACCTTGGATTATTTGTTAATGCTGGGCATGGCCTTAATTACAATAATGTAAAAAAAATTGCATCAATTAACAATATGAACGAGTTAAACATAGGTCATAGTATTGTTGCTAGGGCTTTAGCTATAGGATTAGAAAAGGCTGTACGTGAAATGAAGTCCCTTATTACATCAAATTAAATTTCAAAATGAAAACATATTTTTTCGTCGCGGCAAGTGAAAAGTTTTTAACAGTTGAAGAACCAATTGAGGAGATTTTGAAAGAGAGGATGAGGAACTATAAAGAAAACAATAAAGAAATAGATTTCTGGCTTTTAAAAAATCCATCATTTTTGCAAACCACCCAATTTGTTGATCTAAAAGCAAAGATTCCATTCCCCCCGGCGGCTATTTTATCGACCGATAAAAAATTTATAACTTTCTTGAAGCTGCGTTTAGAGTTTGTTGCTGTCGGGAAATTCGAATGTCCTAATGCAGAAATAACTGATCCATTTAAAGTTGAGTAATATAACCAACCAGTAAATTGCTCAATCTATATAAGTCAAACAAAATTGAAGTAATTAGTGAGCTGTTGGCAGAAGAATTAAAAATATGTCCTCCTCTTATAAGTGAGAATTTAGAAATAGCAGTTCCCAATTATTTTTTGGGTAAGTGGTTAAGTGAACAAATAACTATAAAAAATAAAATAAGTGCTCTTTATGAATTAAAGACAATATCAAGTTACACCGAATCATTATTGGCAAATTTTTTTCCAGGAATTGATATGGGTTTATGGAATTTTGAGTCAATTAAATGGGGCATTATTGATTCATTAGAAGAATTAAATAGCTTTAAAGAATCATTTCCGCTTAGAAATTGGATTAATAAATATTTGGATAATAAAAAGACAATTGATGGAGACCTATACAATCTGACAAAAAAGATCACTAATAATTTTATTGATTATCTAATTTTTAGACCTGAAATGATTGCTGAATGGAATAGATATGAAATTAATTCAATAAATCTATTTAAGAATTTAAATTCAGATCAGTTTTGGCAACCTATTTTATATAAATTATTAGAGAAAAAGATATCTGAAAAACCTTCATGTTTATACATGATTGAATTAATAAAGAATTTAAGAAAAATCAAAAACGTTCAAATTAAAGTACCAAATCAAATTTATATTCTTTCCGATAATAACTTATCTAAACTACATATTAACTTTTATTCAGAACTTTCAAAATTTACTAAGGTAAATTTATATTTATTATCTGCAGGAGATGATTTATGGAATAGAATAAATTGTC
>CACLFQ010000039.1 GCA_902606255.1 uncultured Prochlorococcus sp. | reverse complement strand
TCTCTTTTTGCTTCATCTAAAGGAGTTGCTCCCCAACGGTCACGAACATTTAGTGGATGACCATGCTCAACTAAATATTTAACTGCTTGCAAACTGCCTTCAGCTGCTGCTAAATGCAACGCAGTTCGTAAATCATAATCTCCAGCATGAACAGGTATACTTCTAGCAACTAATTGTCTTATTCCTGGTACATCGTTTTCAAAAGCAGCAAAAAGCAATTCTATAACCATCATTTCATTATCAAAAGTTGCCATCTCATCTGTTTCTCCATCTGGGTCTTCAACTAGATGAACTGGTTCTGAATAGTTAACATCTAATTTATTGAATAATTCAACAATTTCATTATGACCATTGTCTCTTGCATCTGAAATAGGATACCCACCCCAACGATCAGGAATTGGTTGTACCCCGTTGTTTAATAAATATCTCACAACTTCAGTTTGACCTTCGGCAGAGGCTAGATGCAATGGTGTTCTAATATCATAATCACCTGCTTGAAGATCTCTTTGTTGACTGGTAAGTCGTTCTAGCGTTCTAACATCTCCATTACTAGCTGCCCATATTGCTTCACCACAACTACTAGCTCGCCATTTTGAAATAGGAACTTTAGGGTCAATCCTTTTTGTATCTGTCATAGTCCCATCAAAAAGATGAACCAAATATTTTTGGGTTATTTTTCTTGCTACTTCTAATCCTCTAACACTATTTCCCACTGAATCTAATCTGGGAGAAAAAATACATATACCCATTAATTGGGGAACGATTAGTAAAATGCCTCCTCCCACTCCACTCTTAGATGGCAATCCTATTTCTTGGAAAAATTTACCACTGCTGTTATACATCCCAGCCATCTGTACAACAGGTAGGACATTGCGTACTGTACTTTGACTTAGAACTCTATCTTGAGTGATTGGACATACTCCTCCGTTCGCGAGCGTGGCTGCTCCCATTGCAATGTCTTTAGCCGTCATTTCTAAAGAACAAATACTAAAATAAACCTTTAGAGCATTTGTCACTGCAGGTTCAATATAAAAATCGTATTCATATTCTTTTTCTTCATGAACATCCTCTGGAAGAATTGAGTCGGAATGTGGAATATTACCAGTTGCCATTAGTAAGAAACCCGTAGCAATATTGTTGTAGCCTTTAAAGTTTTCTTGTCGAGCCATATTTTTATTAAATCTTGGCCTTTTTATTCCTGAGGTTTCCATAGCATTCCATCCTATTATTCTTCCAAACTGTTCCCTTATATAATCAAGTCTCTGTCCAGTGGAGTTTTTTGGATTAATTAAACCCGTGGTCATTATTGCACCAGCATTAACCATAGGATTAAAAGGAATTTGATTATTAGGATTTAAACTGCTTCCTCCCATGCCTTTAACCATCAATGTTAAGTCATCAAATTGCCTTCCAGATGGTTCAGCGCCAACGTGTCTATTAACTTTATCTAAACCTAAATTCTCAACTACAATAGAATAGTTAAATACCTTGCACATCGATTGAATAGAAAAATCAACATCTGAATCACCTCTTTGGTATATTTGCCCATCTGTCGTAACAACTGCGATACCAAATTGCTCTGGATCAACCTCGGCAAGAGGAGGAATATATTTAGCTAAATCCCCAGATCTATTAGGTCTTATCTCATCATAAATTTTGTCTAAATTAATTGAGAAATCTCTAAAATCAGGAACAGCGAGTTCTCCTCTCAAAGCCTTTTCAATTAGGAGACCTCCTGCTTTTATAATTGAATTAAAATCTTCAAACTCAATATCATTAGATCTATGCCTATCGAGTTTTTCGAAAAAACTTCTTAACCTAAAATCATTTATTTGCAATCCAGAATCAAATAGGGCTTCCTTAAGCTTTGATTTATCTACAGTTTTTTTGCCACCCTCGCACAATGAGAAAAAAATATTACCCTCTCTTGGAGGTAATGTTTTTAACCAATCAAATACAGATTCTTCCTTATTAGATGGGGTCTTTTTTTCAGTAGAAGTCATTAATTATTTATATTCATAGAATATAAAATCTATAAACGCGGAGATTTTTGTTTTGTACTGGTCGCTACAATTTGAACATTTAAATATTTTTCAATTAATTTGTTCCAAAGGATACCTAATTCCCTTAACTTTCCTGATCGACTGAATTCCGAAATTGTTATGTTTATAGATTTACGATAATCATCTTCTAGATTTGCTCCAAAGATAAAGACCTGAGGCGTTACATTTCGATTCTTAACTGAGATTAAATAATCTTCTGGGGTTTTAATATTTGCGAGAATTCTAATTAAAACTGCAATATCTGAGAGTATATGATTTACCTTTTCACTTTTTAAAGCAGAGACTAATTTATGCTCACCTCCTATGGCTCTAAGAATTAAACGCGTAATTTGTACAATTCGGCTAACTCCTTAAGAATAAAATCCTTACTACTTGCACCGCTTCTTTAAATTAAGCAATATTTTAGTAAATCTTCGAAGATACTAGCTACCCTTCTAGCTACCTTTTCTCATTTGAGATTGAAAACAATAAAAAAGCGAGTTGGGAGACTCGCTAGTATAACTTGGTTTTTAAGAGTCGGGGCGACAGGATTCGAACCTGCGACCTAGTGCTCCCAAAGCACTCCTTTGTTAATTTGAGATTTACTTGTATTTCCTCACTATAACTAGAGTTTATTGATGTTA
>CACLFQ010000038.1 GCA_902606255.1 uncultured Prochlorococcus sp. | reverse complement strand
AAAAAATCAAGAAAGAGGCTTCAATTCTTGAAAAATTAGGATGTTTTTCAATAGTTCTTGAACATATTCCTGATTTACTTGCTAAAGAAATACAAAATTTTTTAAAAATTCCCACAATAGGAATCGGTGCAGGTAATTATTGCGATGGGCAAGTAAGAGTAACTGCAGATTTGTTAGGACTCAATGATGATCAACCACCTTTTTGCCAACCGATTATTGAAGGGAAGAAATTATTTAAGGATAAATTAAAAGAATGGGTAGACTCAGAAAGATTTAACTAAACATATACATTTTGTCATAACTTGGATTGTTAATATTTATTCAAAAAATACTTTCAAATTCTCGTATCTCATTATCAAGACATTGAAAAAATTAAAAAAGCAAAACTATAGAACTTCTTTTATCGTTAGTTGGCATAAATTATTTTCAAGTTTTGCACCTAGAAGATCATCGAAAGTTTCTTCTAGAAAATTTTTATTTTAATGACTTAAATAAATTTAATCTAGAAAAAATACAATTAAAAAAAACATCAAAATTAAACCAATATTTATATGAAAGCAAAGGCTTCAACATTTTAAGATGGCACTTTAGACCTGAAATAATTTTTTTAATAATTTATGGGAAAAAAAATATTTCTGTAGAAACCAATGAAAATCTAATAAAGGGTCTAGGTTTGTTTTCAGATATTATTAAAATCAGAATAAACTTTATTATTCTTAAAAATCCAGAAAATTCATTTACAGCTCAAAGATCTATTACATTAGGATTTAAAAAAAAACCGAATTTCCTAAGATTCATACCTAATAAAATTCTTAAAAAATTGCTATCTCAAGCATTAGATCTTATTGCAAAAAGAGTTGACAAAAAACTTTTGTTGAAGCTTTCAGACATAACACAAAATTGAAAAGATAGTCGGATTAATTGCTATTAAATCAGCAATTCTCTAATTTGTTGTCTTAATAGTTGTTATGGAAGCTTTCGAAGTGAATATTCCACTTTCACAAAATCGACTGAATAAAAGTATGTCAATGGAAAATTTTTAATTACAAAAATGGTATAGATTATCTTAATTAATTTCATCCCACCACTTAAACATAGAAACAAGAACTTGATTGCTTAGTTCCATTCCCTTAGGCTCACTTAAAAAGAACCTATTCCCCTTTCTTACTAAAAGTCCACTTTCAAGAAATCTTTCCCATTCTTCAAGCAATTTACTAAAGTTGCTTTCAAATTTTTTGTTTTCCCAGTTTTGTTCTTTAAACACTTTTTTGATATCTAAACCCTCTTGGAGTCTTAATCCCAACATTATTTTCTCATCAAGTTCTTTGTAGACAAACTCCTTATTAGTTAGGGATGAATCTAAATTAAGTTCGTATTGTCTAATTACCCATTCTTTATAATCTTTACTAACTCTTGGTCTAGTTAACTTTTCCCCCCAAGGAGAACTAGTGGAACCTTGACCAAAACTCCACCAGCCTAAACCACTCCAGTAAACTCTATTATGTCTCGATTGATGTCGCGGGAGACAATAGTTTGATATTTCATATCTTGAATACCCTGAGCTTTTTAAAATTAAATGAGTTGATTCACTATTTCTAAAAGCTTCTTCATCACTTGGAAGTTTTAATTTTCCTAAATTAATTAATTTTTTAAAAACAGTGCCATTTTCAATATTTAAATCGTAAATAGATAGATGGGGTGGTAGAAAAGTTATTGCTTTTTTTAAGTCATCTTGCCATTCTGTAAACCCACTAAGTGGCAAGTTCTGAATTAAATCTAAGCTCCAGCTTTTTATTAACCCAGAATCATATTCTCTCTTCAACCATAAACAAGACTTTTCAGCATCTTCTCTCAAATGACGCCTTCCCGAATTTTGAAGTATCTGATTATTAAAACTTTGTACTCCGAGACTAAATCTATTTATACCAGCATTTATAAATCCATAAAGATCATCTTGAGTAAAACTAGCTGGATCAACCTCCATAGTGATTTCAGCACCATAGTCAATTCCATAATTTTCTTTAAAAAAGATCAATTAATTCTTTGATTTGGGTAGGATCCAAAATTGATGGCGTACCACCTCCTACATAAATCGTCGATAGAGGTGATTTATGCTTAATTGACAATATTTCTTTATATAAAAAAGTGCAAATACTCTTCAACAGTTTTACTTCCATAACCTTGTAAAGTTTCAACTTTGTTTCCTAATGGAATAACTGCAAAATCGCAATAAAAGCATCTTCTGTGGCAAAAAGGGATGTGCACATAAGCACTTCTTGGAAACTTATTCATAATCTAAATTCATTTTTAAGATCCAAAAAAAAGTATTAAGGATCGAAAAAAATTAAATCCTTATTTACTCAATTAATAAATCCTAGTAGATTATAGATATGACAGATATCTTAGTATTATTTTTATTTGTGTTATCTGGGGCTGCTTCAGGATGGCTTGGTGTTGATTTATTACCAGTAGACATACTTAAACAGGTATCTAATGTAGAGGGTTTTAGAATTGTTTTAGCAATAATCGGTTCTTTTGTTGGATTAGCAGCTGGTTTTGTATTCCTTCAACTTAGAAAGACGTTTCTTGATCAAATAAGAACAATGCCTACAGACTTACTAATAAGTAGGTCAGTTGGATTAATTTTAGGATTACTTGTTGCTAATCTCCTACTTGCTCCAATACTATTAATTCCCTTCCCTAGAGAGGTTTTTTTTGCAAAACCCTTAGCCGCAATATTAAGCAACATTTTCTTTGGTGTGCTTGGTTATAAGTTGGCAGATACCCATGGAAGGACATTATTGAGATTATTCAATCCAAATAATACTGATGCATATCTAGTCAATGAAGGAATCCTTCCTGCTGCAAGTCCAAAAATTCTAGATACCAGCGTTATTATTGATGGAAGAATCAATGGCCTATTAAGTTGCGGCTTATTGGAAGGGCAATTAATTATTGCTCAAAGTGTAATTGACGAATTACAAACTTTAGCTGACTCAAGCAGTA
>CACLFQ010000037.1 GCA_902606255.1 uncultured Prochlorococcus sp. | reverse complement strand
TAATTAATGGTGAAAAGATACCTTATTTTTTTATTGATGAGGATAATCATGATTCTTCAGACATTTATAAATTTTTAATTGACATCACTGAAATAGCAAATGAGAAAATTACACTTGAAAAAATAGATTATATTCTTTCGAAAAAAGTAATTCAGAACATTTTTGATTTTGATATTACTGAGAAGGATGAAATTATTTTCTTACTTACCCAAGTTGGTTTTCATTGGGGATTAGATTCTAATGAAAGATTAGGTGAAGAAAAAAATACCCTAGAGTGGTGTATAAATAGGATTACTTTAGGCTTGATTTATGACAAAGAAGTCAATTTAAGTACTTTTAATTTAAAACCATTTAGCTTAAAAAATATAAGTTTGGATTTGAATAAATGGGTTAAATTATTACTTGATTTAAAAAAATATATTAATTTGCTAAGAGGATCTTTTTCTTACTCAATATGGGTTGAAAAGATAAAGTTTATATTAAAAAGTATTGCTGATTCTAATGCAAATTTTAATTTAGAAATAAGTGAAATAAATAGAATTATTGATAATTACGCAATATCTTTAATACCTGATGATCTTATTTTATTAAATGTTTTTAGAGAGATATTAATTTCTTGCATAAATAAAGCTAAATATCAAAGCAAATCACGTATCAACAAGATCCTAGTAAGTGATATTGAGAATTCAAGGCATATTCCACATAAGGTTATCTTCCTTATAGACATGAATAGTGTTTATTATCCAAAATTATCTAAGAATGAAAATATTAATTTATTAAATAATAAATATCAGCTGGGCGATCCATCAGTTTTTGAAAGAGAGAAATATTCATTTCTTGAGTTATTAATTGCCTGTAGAGATAAATTTATAGTTACTTGGTTAAGGAGTGACAAAAACAATAAAAAATTAGATGTTTCTTTTCCTATAAAAGAGTTAATTTCTTTTTTTGATAGTTTTCTAAACCAAGGCCAAAGAGAACTTATAATTAAGGATTCTGATTTAAATAAAAAAGAAATAATTGATCTTGGTAGTTCTAAGATAATTAAAAGTAATTATTCTTTAGTAGAAGATATAGATTGGAATGAAAAAAAATCTGATATTAAAAATTACAAATTATCAGAACTGATTTATTGGTTTAAGACTCCACAAAAATATTGGCTAAGTAAAAAAAATATTTCGCCCAAGAAAATATTTATTAATCATCCAGATGAGGAGTATGTAAGTAATCTGCAGAAGTCGCAACTAATTACAAAAATAATCCAGAAATTAGAGATTGATAACCATAATGTTATCGATGATTTAAAAAATTTGAATATTAATGATCAATTGGTTGAAAATGGTATTATTACTCCCAAAAATAGTATTTTTGTAAGAGAAAAAGAAATCAAAGATTTATTAGGGAGTCTATCTGCAAGTTTGAGTCAACATAATAAGATCAATAGAATTTATGTAAAATCAAATACAAATAAAGAAGAATATTTCGTCGCTGATGACACAGTAATTGAATTAATTCATGCGAAATTAAGTTTAAGTCGTTTGACAGAGGCTTGGATAAAATCACTCTTTATTTGTTCTTTAAAGAAAAATATAAAAATGACTAAAGTAATTTTTAGAACAGAAAATCATTACAAATCGCAAATTATTCAATCACCCGGAACAATTGAGTCAAATTTAATTTTGGAGGAATACATAAATATTTTTAAAAATTATTCTGTAAAATGTTTACCCCTGCCTCCAGAAAGTACTTATAAATACGTAGAAGCAAAAATAAAATCAAAAAAATGAGAAAAAAGCTTTTACCGATAGATGGATTGGTAATAAAACTTTTTCTAAAGGAGAAAGAGATAATATCGAAATGAAATTGTGTTTTGGAAATGAAAAAGAACCAGATTTCTTTTTGGGAAATAATAATTTTGATAAATTATCATTCAGATTATACGGTCCTCTTATTGAAGCATTAAAGAAATAAAAAATGACTAAATTTCAGTTTAAAAATTTTATAAAATCTACTTATGAACTAATCCTTGTTTTTTTACAGTTCTTTATTATTATTCTCCATTTTTTTCAATGGGAATTTATTCCACAAAAACAAATAATTCAAGTTAGTCCTTTTTCTTATTTATTGGGGTTTTTAATTATCATAATATCTCTCATAATATTATTAGTTGCAATTAAAGAATTAGGTAGAAATTTATCACCTTTACCAAGACCTATAAATAATAGCAATCTTGTTACTACAGGCATTTATCGATTCATACGTCATCCTATGTACTATTCTTTATTATTTATTTCCTTTGGCTTTTTTATAACAAAGCTTTCTATTTATTATTTATTTTTATCAATAAGTCTGGCTCTAATAATTAAATTTAAAATTGCTTTAGAAGAGCAATATTTAAACAATAAATTTAAGAATTACTTAATTTATAAAAATGAGGTCAAATATTAATTCAATAAAGATATGGATATTAATCAAATTAAATTAGATAATAAGTTTAAATTATTAGAAGCAAGCGCAGGAACTGGCAAAAGTTTCACTTTGGCTCACCTAGTTTTAAGAAATGTTTTGGAGAAAAAAATTAAACCAGATGAAATACTCTTATTAAGTTTTACAAAAAATACGTGTTCTGAATTAAGAGATAAAATACTTTTGAGATTTCAGGATTTAAAATTTTATTTGCAAAATCATAATGAAAGTAAAATAGATAATACTCTTAAGGATTGGTATCTAATATTTAAGGAGAAGGAAAAATCTAAGGAAAAAATTATATCCGAAATTGATAATTTTGTTAACGAAATTTATAAGTTACAAGTAAATACATTCCATGCTTTTTGTAATAATATTATTGATGAATATAGTGTTGAAATAGGTTTAACTCAAGATCCATACATTGAGAATAATATAGATAATTTATATAAAGATGTAATAGATAATTTGTGGATTGATGATTTTCTAAATCTTAATCCTGAGCTGATTTCAGCAGTCAACAAAAAAAAAATAAGTTCTAGATTTG
>CACLFQ010000036.1 GCA_902606255.1 uncultured Prochlorococcus sp. | reverse complement strand
CAATTACACCACAATCTAATAATATCTTTTTTTCATTATCTATTTCAATAATTCCATAACCAACTCTAGCTAATCCAGGGTCAATCCCAATTATTCTCACTGTAATTAAGCTTCTGCAGACAATTGAAATTTTGAAAGATTTTCTTTTTCATCTAAATCAAATACTTTACAAAAAGCTTGAATAACTCTTTCACCTGAATCAACTTGTTCTAAGGGATCTTTTCTTAGTCTGTGTCTTAAAGAGCAAGAAATAACCCTTGCTATGTCATCTTCTTGCACTTCAGTTCTGCCCTCAAAGGCTGCAATTGCCCTTGCCGATCGATTTGTAACAATATCTCCACGTAAACCATCAACATCTAGTTCTCCGCAGATTGCAGAAATATTCAATCTTAGGTCATCGTCCATTTGAACAGAATTTAATATTTCTTGTGCTTTAATAACCTTTTGTTGAAGTTCGTCCTGTTGTTTCTCAACGCTCAATGAAAACTCATCAGGATTATCGTCAAAAGAAGTTCTTTGATCTACAACCTGAACTCTTAATTCAGCATCTCTAACTGTCTTAACCTCAACACTCATACCAAACCTATCTAATAGTTGAGGCCTTAATTCACCTTCTTCTGGATTGCCTGAACCAATAAGGACAAATCTAGCAGGGTGTCGAACTGACACTCCCTCCCTTTCAACTGTATTCCATCCTGAAGCAGCCGAATCTAAAAGTACATCGACTAAATGATCATCAAGTAAATTCACTTCATCAACATATAATAAACCCCTATTAGCTTTTGCTAATAGCCCTGGTTCAAATGCCTTAATACCTTCACTCAAAGCCTTTTCAATATCAATAGTTCCACAAAGCCTGTCTTCAGTAGCTCCTAAAGGTAAATCAACCATAGGGACTTGTTTTTGGATACTCTCTAGATTTTCTCCTTGGACAATTTTTTCCAAAACTTCTTTACTCTGCAAATCAGGATCAATTAGTGAACTATTATATGGATCATCTTTTACAACATCAATTGCAGGCAACAAATCAGCTAAGGCTCTTATTGTAGTAGACTTTCCAGTCCCTCTGTCACCCATTATCATCACTCCTCCAATTCTTGGATCAATAACATTTAACAAGAGTGCTAATTTCATTTCTTCCTGACCAATTACAGCCGTAAAAGGAAAAACTCTTCTTTTCTTTGTTGTTGTCACAGTTTTAGTTTTCTTTAATATTCAAATAATCAGTAGATGCTACTTCAGAAAATGTTTTTAGTAAATATCCCTATTAAATAAAGACTACAAAGAAATAAAATCTAATTTAATTTATTATGGGCTAATTTCTTTTTGAATTATTCAAAAACCATTTTATTTGGTGAACAATTCCTCTTAAAACATTTAATTCGTGCATAGATGTATTTGCCCTTAAAATAAAATTTTTGAATTTACCTATTTTTGCTCTAGAGGTATGTTTTAAAAGATATCCAACCTTTAAAAGCAATTCCTCTATCTCCAAAAACGAATCATAAATTTGTTTTGATGATGCAAGATTAAAAACTTTTAATTCTTGATCAAAGTTTCTTTTTGAAGACTTTTTTAACTCATACAAAGCTATTGAAACTGCGTGAGAAAGATTTAAAGAGGGATTATTCATGGATGTAGGAATATTAAAAGTCTTATTTGCCAGAAGTAATTCATCATTAGTTAAACCACTATCTTCTCTTCCAAATATAATTGCTAAATTATTTATCTTTTTAAAAGATGTAGTCCAATTAAATACATCTTCTGAAGATTCAAAAAATGAATCTTTGCTTACATCAATCCTTCCACAAGATGCAAGAACCAAATCACAATCAAAAATAGCATTCTCAAGATTGTAAAAAATCTTACAATTATCAAGAAATTTTTGACCTTTAAGGGCCATTTTTTTTGCATCTAAAGAGAATATGTCGCATTTTGGAGAAACAATTCTTAATTCATCAACTTCAAAGTTGGAGCATAATCTGGCAACGCTCCCTACATTTAAAGGGCCATTTGGTTCAACTAATATTACCTTTAAATTAGAATAATTTTTCTTAAAAATCATTAAAGGCTATGAAGATATTTTAATAAATTGGACATATTTACAGGATCAATTTCAAAACTTGGCATAGGAGGAGTTAGGCCTCCAGTAACTTGTTTTATTATCTCTTTATCATTCAAACGTTGAGTTATTGAATGTAAGTCTGGCCCCACTAATCCTCTTGCTGTAATTCCATGACATCCAACACAATTTATCTTAAAAAGAGCATCTCCTTCCTCAACAGAGCCATTAAGCTCAAGAGTTTCAATAATATATTTGTTATTTTCTTGATGTTTTACGAAAAATATTGAAAAACAAATCAATAAAACTCCAAATACAACAAAAACAATTTTTAAGAATTCTCTTTTAAAGTCTCTTTCTGCTGCAGTTGATGAAGATGTTGACACAAAAAATAGTCTCTATGTAACAATTGTGAATAAGAAATTCAAAAAAGGCAAAAAAATGATCGAGCCTCTTCTATGTGGAATTGTTTTAGGTTTAGTTCCCATAACTCTTCTTGGATTATTCGTAAGTGCATGGAATCAATACAGAAGAGGTTCAGGGATGCTGGACATTGATTAAAAATGTTAATCTTGACTGCCCATAATTTCTTACATCTATAGTTTCCCACAAAGTACTTTTTTTAATAAATAGGTTTGGAGAATGTTCACAAATAACTGTTGAATCTTTTTTTAAAAAATTACAATTGAATAATTGATTTAAAACTAATTCATGTAAATCCACATCGTAGGGAGGATCTAGATAAACAAAATCGAATTTTAATTTGTTTAAATCCATATTTCTAGATGATAAGTTTCTCTCATAATTTGGTTTTGTCCATTTCAAAACGTCTTTACAAATAACTTCGATATCATTTCTCCTATTCTCTATATTCTCCAACGAGAGTAAATTTTCTAAGCAAATTTTTGAGTTGATTTTGTTTTTTTCAATTGCAATTATTTTGCTTGCCCCATGATTATAGGCTTCACAAGATATGGCCCCTGTTCCACTAAATAAATCAAGCCAGTTACTATTTTCAACTCTATTGTTCAATATATTAAATATGGCCTCTCTCACTCTCAAAGTTGTAGGTCTGGTATAAGAATTATTTGGACTTTGGAGTTTTTTGCCACCTATTAATCTTAAGTTAGTCTTCATCCCTAAGCATCTGTTATTGAATATTATTCAGCCATCTTCTCAAAAGTTTTTCACCGGTTTTTCCAGATTTTTCCGGATGAAATTGACAGGCCAATAAATTATCATTCTCAATCATGGCAGTTAATTTTTCAGAGCCATAATCAACCTGAGCTGCAATAATATTTAAGTCATCTGGGATTGCATGATAGGAATGTACAAAGTAGACCCAATTATTTAATTCTTCAAGCTCTAATAAAGTATTTTTTTTTGTAGGTAAAAGTTGGCACCAACCCATGTGTGGGATTCTTTGGTTAACAATATTGGGTATTTTTTGTATTTTTCCTTTTAAAATTCCCAGCCCTTGCACTTTTCCTTCATCACTAGATTCAAAAAGGAGTTGGAGACCTAAACATATCCCAAAAAA
>CACLFQ010000035.1 GCA_902606255.1 uncultured Prochlorococcus sp. | reverse complement strand
AAGATATTCATTTTATTTGCCAAGGATTAGAAAATAATGGTTGTAAAATAACAACCAAACCTAAAACAATGAAAAACAGTACTACTGTCTTGGCTTTTGTTGAGGATCCTGATGGGTATAAAATTGAACTTATTGAGAGAGATTAAAAGCTCAGAAGTTTTTAATTAAATAAAAAAATAACTTAAAAAAAAAGATTGAATTATCTAATAAATCATTTGCAATAAAAAAATACCTAAAAAAGCACATTGGATAGATCCTTAAGTTTTAATTGCTAAATAACACTATTTCTAGGATGAGGGATCAAAAAAAAATATCGACTTTATATAATCTATATTAAATCTATATTAAATCTGGATTAAATCTATAGACAATCTATATAGATTTATTTACTATAGAATTGTCGCATAAAGCTTATGCCTAGTAATTGGTCAAAAATAAGAGATGAATGGCTTAATAAAACCGCCATTGCAAAAGATGATGCTAAATGGGCACTAGAAGCTTTAATTAATTCTGAAGAAGAGTTGTTTGATATAGAACAAAAAATCAAGAATAAAGAGGACGCTATAAGCCAAGTAAAATTTTTGAAGAAAAAGGTTAAAGAAACTATTTCCTCGAAAGAAATTAGTCTTGATGATATTGCGTTAAATGCTTCAAACTCAAACAAAGTACAGATCTCAGTACCATCAAATCTTACTTATCTTTTGAAAGTTTGGGCAGCAGCAGAGGGTCGGGATCTATCGAGTGTTGCTTTTCAGTGTTTAGAAACTGGCATAAGGGAAATGAAAAGCAAAGGTTCAATACCTTCAGTAGCAGTAAATAGATATGACTCGGCCTGTCAAAAAAGGATTGCACTAGCAGAAGTAAACAATTTACTGGAGAAATACGAAATAGCACAGAATGAAATCAAATAATTATGAATAACAGAAAAATCATAAAAGGATACAAAACATTAAAATCATCAAGTTTTAATGTAGAAAGTTCTACTGATACGTTCAAAGATGGAATAATTTACACACTTTATTCTGATGAATTTAATTCACTTAAAGTTGGTTTTGCTGAAAATGATAAGATTCTTGAAAAAAAATTATCAAGTAAGGTATTAATTTTATTGGATATGAAAAAAGGCAATAAGAAAGATCTATTTTTATTAATAACTACTCTGAAAGAACTTGGTATTAAATATTCAGACAATTTATATTTTAAATACTCAAGTTCTTTAATGAGACACTTATCTACTTTAGGTTGGCCTATTGGGAGATCACTTTATAAACAAAGAAAAATTAAAAAAGAACTTTTATGTGTATAAATTTAAATATAATCGCACTCTAAAGTTTCTCTGGTATCTCTATTTGTGAATGGATTGGTTCCAGAGGCACTTGCACAAAATTTCCTAACAATATCTTTTGGCAAAAAAACATTTGTGAAGTCTGCACCTTGGATTTTTACATTTTCAAACTGTGTACTATAAGCAAAAGAATCCTCCAAGTTAGTATTTGATAAATCTGTTCCATCTAAAACAGCCGAGTCTAAAGTTACTTCTCTTAAATTGGAGTTACTTAAATTAGTATCTTTCAATTTTGCTCCATAAAGAGTCGCATTTTGGAGCTCACAACCTGATAAATTTGCGTCTTGTAAATCAGTCAAATAGAAAGTTGCTCCTTTTAAATCAGATCCAGAAAAATCTGCCCCTACCAATGATTGTTTACCATAATCCAATGCAGCGAAGCTTCTATATGGGAGGGTTAAAACAATTATTAAAACAGTTAAGATTATAAATCTCATTTTTTTGAGTAGTATTTCAATAAATTCTAACTTCTTAGGCTGAAATCTAAAAATTAATAATTTACTGAATGCTATATTTATTGAAATAACAAATCACGAAATAGGTTTTGGATATAAGTCCTTATGATGCAATTGTTGTTGGTTCTGGAGCTACGGGAGGAATAGCAGCACTTACATTGGCGGAACAGGGGCTAAAAGTTTTAGTAATAGAAGCCGGACCAAAAATCAAAAGGCTTGAGGCTAGTAATTATGAGCCAAAAAGTACATTTAAAAGATTATCAGGAGTTTTAACAAAAAAACATACCCATCAATGCCAACATCCTGGTTATTGGAAAAATAATCCTGATTTATATTCAAATGAATTGAAGCATCCTTATGACTTCCCCAAAAAAAAGCCCTTCCTTTGGACTCAAGGTAAACAATATGGGGGGAGGTCATTAACGTGGGGAGGCATAACATTAAGACTTTCCTCAGAAGATTTTTATCCAGCTAAAAAAGACGGATTTGGACCAAACTGGCCTATTTCATACGAAGACCTTTACCCTCACTATGATTTTATTGAAAATTTTTGTGGAATTTATGGACGAAAAGATGATATTAAGGAAGTCCCGAATGGTAAATATATTGGTGAAATTCCTCTTACAGAAAACGAAAATGTTTTTGGCAGCAAAGTTAAATCAAAATTAAACTATCCATTTATCCAATCAAGAGGATTTGACCGTAATTCATCAGTAAAAGATAAAAAATGGCCCAATTCCTCTAGCATAGGAAGCTCTTTAAAAAAAGCTTTAGATACTGGAAATGTACAAATAATCTCTAATTACCTAGTAGAGTCTTTTGAGATAAACAAGATAACAGAGCTCGCCTCAAAACTAACGATCATAAACCTAGAAAATGGACACAAAGAAGTATTGAATTGTGATTTAATTCTTCTTTGCGCATCAACAATTTCAACGCTGAGAATACTACTGAACTCAGAATACAAATCAAATTCCTCAGGGTTTAAAGATAATTCTGGGAAATTAGGTAAATATCTCATGGATCACATATCTGTCTGTAGATTTTTTTCAGTCCCAAAAACAAAAAACTCATATAAACCATTAGAGAATCCTCCCGATCTTTCTGGAGCAGGCAGCTTCTTTATTCCATTTGGTTCTAATTTGCCAGAAATTGACGACATAAATTTCCATAGAGGTTATGGAATCTGGGGGGCAATTGATAGATTAGGAATACCTAAATTTTTGCAAAAAGACAAAAACAAATCCATCGGCTTTCTTATCGCCCATGGCGAAGTCCTTCCTAGAGAGAAAAACTCAGTTTCTCTCTCAAAAAAAACAGATGAATGGGGTATCCCAATTCCCTACATTGAATTCGAATGGAGCGAAAATGAGTTAAATATGGCAAAACATATGGAAAACACAATACGAAAATCAATAAAAGCTGCAAATGGAGAAATAAAAAATATTGATGAACTAATAAATATTCCATTAGGGAGTTTATTTACAAAAAATTTGATCGCACTTTCAGATAGTCCTCCTCCCCCAGGATATTACATCCATGAAGTAGGAGGCGCACCAATGGGAACTAATGAAGAAAATAGCGTAGTTGATAAATTTAATAGATTATGGAGATGCAAGAATGTACTTGTGCTAGATGGAGCATGCTGGCCCACATCATCTTGGCAAAGCCCAACACTTACAATGATGGCCTTGAGCAGAAGAGCCTGTTTAAATATTAAAAAGACTTAGAAGGTGCAAATAATTGATTTAAATAAATCTCTGAGACAGAATTATCTGTACATCCGTTTTGAACAAGAAAAGTAGCTAATGCTGAATTAA
>CACLFQ010000034.1 GCA_902606255.1 uncultured Prochlorococcus sp. | reverse complement strand
TCCATATTAGCCATTCCCCCTGCTTCAAGTCTCATACATTCCACTGATTCACAGCCAAGTATTACACAAGTGTTATTTTTTTGAACCTCACTAATTTTTGAAATCAACCTCAATCCAATAACTTGTCCTAAATGAATACTTGGATTACCTAAAGATAAGGGATTAATTGATGCAGAAATTATTTCGCCATTAATTCTTTCAAACTCTATTTTTGTTGATTCTGTATCTCTTTCAACTCTTAGAAAAGACCAACCAAGTTTATCGCTAATCCATGAAATCAAAAACAAAGCTTGAATAATGTGATCTCCTGCGATATCAATATCAATATCAGTAATATGATCTAAAATTGGTCGCCTCGAAGGCGGATCAAAAATCATTGCCAATGATTCCCTCCAATTTTTCAACCTAACCCAATTCAAATCGTTAATAGCTTTATTTGAATTATTTAATAGATCTAAAACTTTTAAACATCTGTTAGGCGATCCAAGAGCAGTATCAATTATTAACCTTAGACCATGATTAGTAAAATATTCGAAGATTTCAGGCGATTCATCCAAGCTTCCATTCCACCATAACCATGAAGGTAATTCATTAATAGATAATTCATCAATTATTTTTAATCCTTTATTTGATATTGAGGTTGAATTACCCCTAATAACAACTAAATCCCCACATATAGGTTGAATAGCTGGAGTATCACTTAATGGACAGTAAGCAGATACAAAAGTTTTGATATCTGAATTTTTATTTAACGTTGGCGCTAGAGTTATTAATCTTCTTGGATTCAATGTACTTATTGATGATTCAAAAAATTGTCCTCTAAAGTCTTCAAAGTCTTTATTAGATAAATTTTCCTTCAACAAATTCAATAATTCCTCACTATTAAGAGAAGTATTGATAGGAAGTCCTTGATCTAATATAAATTTTTTAGCAACTTCAATTATCTCTGGACTTAAATATCCAGTAATTGGTCCATTTACTAATCCTTTTTGCACCAAACATTGTTCTAGCCAAGCAGGCTGCCAGACCATTAATGTAAAAGTATTAGCTCCAGTATTATCTTTATCTTCTGAAATCCATAATTTATTAAGGTAATTAGAAATTTCCTGAGAAGGCAGCTCTAATGGAGTTTGGAGTGTTAGTTGAGGTTTCATTTTTAAGGTCTACGCCAGAAAATATTATCTTTTGAAAGTAATTGATCAGACTCAGGGGGTCCCCAGGTCATAGATTCATAATTATAAATAGGTAACTTCCAAGGAGAATTATCCATCAATTCTATTAATGGAGTATAAAGTTTCCAGGCTGCCTCTACTTCATCACTTCGAGTAAATAAGGTTGGGTCAGAAAGCATTGCATCAGCTAATAATCTTACATAGCCTTCATCTGAGGGTTCTCCAAACGATTCATCATAAGAAAATTCCATCTCAACAGGTCTTGATTTCATTCCAGAACCAGGGGATTTTACCTCAAATTTGAAAGTAGCGCCTTCATTTGGCTGAATTCTAAGGATAAGTTGATTTGGGGCAGGATTTATAATTGTTGATTCAAATAAATGAACAGGCACGTCTTTAAAAGTCAAGACTATTTCTCCAAGTCTTTTAGGTAGTCTTTTCCCGGTTCTCAAATAAAAAGGAACCCCTTGCCAACGCCAGTTATCAACGAAAACTTTTGTGGCAATATAAGTTTCTGTCGTGCTATTAGTATACACACCATCTTCCTGCCTATATCCTTTGAGTCGATTTGAAATATTTCCTCCCTCTCCATATTGACCTCTTATGCAACAATTCCACGGTTCATTTTCGTCAGCAAGTTTTGACGCTTGGAGAACCTTAGCTTTCTCATTTCTTATTGCTTCTGGTTCAAACTTTCCTGGGGGTTCCATAGCAGTAACAGCAAGCATTTGAGTCATATGATTTTGAAGCATATCTCTTAAAGCACCAGAGCTTTCGTAGTAACCTGCTCTATCTTCAACACCCACTGTTTCAGATGAAGTAATTTGGACACTCGATATATAATTTCTGTTCCAGATTGGTTCAAAAATAGTGTTAGCAAACCTCAAGACAAGAATATTTTGAACTGTCTCTTTGCCTAAATAATGATCAATCCTATAAATCTGACTTTCTTCAGCACAACTTTGAACAATCTTATTCAATTTTTTTGCACTTGAATAATCTCTTCCAAAAGGTTTTTCAATCACTAAACGACTTTTCTTAGGGTCATCTAAAAGGCCAGCTGCTTTAAGAGCTTTACATCCACTTGCATAGAAATTCGGAGATACTGATAAATAAAATGTTCTATTTCCATGACTAGCTTGTGTTTTATCAATTTCACTTAATCTTTTAGAAAGCCTTATGACATGATCATTTTGTTGTAAGTCAACTGGTTCATAGAAAAGATAACTAGAAAATTGTTCCCACTCCCTTTCTTTCCCAGATATTTGATTGGATAGCTTTAGTTTCATCTTTTCTCTAAACTCATTATCAGTCCAAGGTCTTCTCGCACAACCAACTATTCCAAATTCACTAGGAATTCTTCTTTGCAAATAGAGTTCAAATAAGGCTGGTATTAATTTTCTATGAGTAAGGTCTCCACTAGCACCAAATATGACTAAGCATTGCGGAGATATGACTCTTTCCTGCCGTAAACCTAATCTTAGAGGATTACTTAAAGTTGAAGGCATATTTTTTGGTATTCTTTTTTTTAAAATCCTCTTTTTTTCTAATATTAGCTACATATTGTGTCTAAACCAAAAAGTATTTAGTAGGTGAAACTTAGATCTAAATATAAAAGATTAGTAGGTTTCTACGTGCCATCTTCCTGCTTTTTTTAGTTGGGGTCTTAATTCTGACCAGTTCAAGCCTTTTTCTTCTGCTGCCTTAGTCATTGCTTCATCTATGCCAGGCTCCATTCCCTTTAATCCACAAAGATATATATGTGTCTTATCATCTTCAATCATATTGAAAAGTTCATTGGCTGATTCTAAAACTCTGTCTTGAATATACATTCTTCCACCCTTTGTATTTTGCTGCTCACGACTAATAGCTTTTGTATATTTAAAATTATCTGGATAATCAGTAAGGTATCTTTGTAGATCTTCTTCGTATAACAAATTAGCTGATTTCGGAGCACCCATAAATAACCAAGCTTTACCCTTAAAATTCCATTTATTTTTTTCTTTTTCAGTTGGCTCGAACATTCTTCTTAAATAGGCCCTCATTGGTGCTATTCCAGTTCCAGTGGCCAACATAACAATGTTTGCGTCCTCTTCTTCAGGGAGAAGCATCTCTTTACCTACAGGACCTGTTATTTTTACTTTATCTCCAGGATTAATATTACATAAGTAAGTGGAGCAAACACCATTTATAGTTTCACCATCTTTTTCATACTGAAGCTGTCTTACACAAAGAGAGACTGTATTTCCATTAAAGTCATCTCCATGTCTGGTGCTAGCTATTGAGTAAAGTCTTAATTTATGAGGTTTTCCATTAGCATCTTCACCCGCAGGCATGATTCCAATACTTTGGCCCTCTACATAATTTAAAAATGGATCACTGTCTTTAAGGTCGAAAGTTATGTGATTAACTCTTCCAATTGCTCCTTCTTTAAGAAGACTATAGTTTTCGATAACTGTTCCCTCGTAGGGTGTCTTAGGACGATATATATTGACAGGAACATCTGCATGTTTTTTCTTTGCCAATTTTGGAGTTTCAGTTTTCGGGGCTTCTATTTTTGAATTTTCCGCTTTCGAAACAGCAGGTTTTTGGGGTTCCATAGCTTTTGAATCAGGTTTTTTTGTTTTCG
>CACLFQ010000033.1 GCA_902606255.1 uncultured Prochlorococcus sp. | reverse complement strand
TACATAGTAAATATTTTTAATGATTTGGATGCAATTGATGTCTTAGGACTTGAAGCACCAGAGATGTATTTTTCTGGAGAGGTTGTTAGTGGAGATGATATGTCGCAATGTTTTGCGGATCGAATTTTAGAGCTTTCAAAAAAATATGATTTACAAACTCCACAATATGATCTGACAACGGAAGTTTTGGCACAACAGCAACAAATTAATAATTTAGAAGAAACAGTCACTGATCATCCAGCACATAGATTTGGAGACTCCAGGAAATTAAAGAAATATAGAAAAAGAATTGTTGATGTTGAACAAGAAATAAATATGAGAAAAAAACTTCTTGATGATAAAGAAAATCATAACTGGAGAACTTTCACCGATTTGATTAAAATTTTGAATCACTTTGGTTGTTTAAATGATTTGGAATTGACAGAAGTTGGACAAACAGTTAGTGCAATAAGAAGTGAAAATGAATTATGGATTGGCCTTGTTTTAGTCAGTGGTTATTTGGACGATTTAGATCCTCCTGAATTAGCTGCAATTATTCAAGCAATATGTGTTGATGTAAGGAGGCCTAATCTTTGGTGCAATTTCAAGCCTTCTTTAAAGGTAATAGATGTTTTTAATGAATTAGATGGTTTAAGAAAATTAGTCTCTTTTCAACAAAATAAGTTTTATATTGAAATTCCGATCTACTTAGAAACAGAGTTGACTGGAATTATTTCTGAATGGGCAAGGGGGGGGAAATGGAAAGATTTGGTTTTTAATACTTCATTAGATGAAGGTGATGTAGTGAGGATTATTAGAAGATCAATTGATGTCCTCTCTCAAGTGCAATACTGTGTTGGTGTTAGTAATAAATTAAAAAGCAAAGCGAAGCTAGCATTAAAAGCTATCAATCGTTTTCCTGTTTCAGAATCTAATGACCTTATAAAAGTTTCTGAAGATATTAATCCTGCAACAAAAAGAATTGACAATAATTCTTAATTTTTTTAATCAAATCATTGAATTAATATTCATTGCCTCATTAAATTCATCTTCGTTTAAATAACCTAATTTAAGTGTTGCCTCTTTTAAATTTAATGATTCTTTGAAAGCAAGGTTTGCAATTTCAGCTGCTTTTTCGTAACCAATTTTTGGAACTATGGCTGTAACTAACATTAGTGAATTTTCTAAATTTAACTTCATTTTATTTTGATTAGGTTCCATCCCATCAACTAATTTTATTTTGAAGTTTTCTATTGCATTTTTAAGTAATTTTATACTTGTAAGAATATTAAATCCAATAAGAGGCTTATATTCATTCATTTGTAAAGTGCCGCTAGAATTTGCCATTGAAACTGCATATTCAAAACCCATTATCTGAGTACAAACCATTGATAAGGCTTCGCATTGAGTCGGATTCACTTTGCCAGGCATGATAGAACTTCCAGGTTCATTTTGAGGGATAATTATTTCATATATTCCTGATCTTGGTCCAGAAGATAAAATTTTTATATCATTTGAAATTTTAAATAATGCACATGCTAATATTTTTATCTGACTCATTACTTGAGCTAGACGATCATGCGAGGCCATGATAGAAAAATTATTTTTTGATTTATAGAACATTAGATTAGTATCATCGGAAATTGATTTTATTGACTCTTCACAAAATCCTCTTGGACAATTAATCCCTGTACCAACTGCAGTACCTCCAAGAGGCAAGAAAAATAATTCATCCAGACTCATAATAATAGCATTTTCAGCATCTTTAAGTTGCTCTGACCATCCTGATATTTCTTGCCCAAGAGTAATGGGTACTGCATCTTGAAAATGAGTTCTTCCAATCTTTATAAGGTTTTTCCATTTTTCACTTTTTTTATCTAAAATATTTGTAAGTTCTCTTATAGTTGGAACTAATTTTTTGATTATTTCATTAACAACAGATATTTGAATAGCGGCAGGAAAAGTATCATTAGTTGACTGAGATTTATTTACATCATCATTCGGATGAATTGGATAATGACTACCAATCTCTGAATTTGTTTTTAGTGCTGCAATATTTGAAATCACCTCATTCACATTCATATTTGTTTGCGTACCACTTCCTGTTTGCCAAACCTTCAAGGGGAACTGTGAATCATGAAGTCCATCCAGTATTTCTGTACATGCCTCTATTATTAAATCTTTTTTGCTTTTATCTATTAATCCTAAATTGAAATTCGCAATTGAAGCAGCTTTTTTTATGAGGGTGAGTGAATAAATTAACTCAATTGGAATTAATTCTTCTCCAATAGAAAAATTTATTATTGATCTTTGTGTTTGAGCACCCCACAAAGCTTCCATGGGAACCTCTATTGTTCCCATACTATCTTTTTCAATCCTAAAGTTTTTTGTCATTATTCTTCTGAAAACACTGGTTAAACATAAATAAGGTTTTCAGTAATCCTAGATACCGAGCTTCTCCCATATTACACTTAAATTATTAAGATGAATTGAGGGATTAAAACATTCTTTTAAATCACTTTGATCAATAAAATCCATAATTTCATTATCTCTTTCTATATTTTCTTTGAAATTCCCATTCTCAGTATTCCAGGCCTGATGCGCATTTCTTTGTACTAAGCTATAAGCTTTTTCTCTAGACATGCCCTTCTCTACAAGCAAAAGTAAAACTTTCTGACTAAAGATTACGCCGCCATATATGTTTAAATTTTTGAGCATATTTTTTGGATAAACTTCCAAATTACTTACTATATTTTTCATTTCTCTAAGCATAAAATGCAAACAGATTGATACGTCAGGTAACATAATACGCTCATTTGAACTATGGCTTATATCCCTTTCATGCCAAAGTGGGACATTTTCCAGAGCTGTTAAGACGTAACTCCTCAAAATTCTCGCTAAACCGCTTACTCTCTCACTGCGAATAGGATTTCTTTTATGAGGCATTGCTGAACTTCCTTTCTGCCCTTTTGTGAATCCTTCCTCAACTTCTAAAACGTCAGTTCTCTGTAAATTTCTTATTTCAGTTGCGAATCTATCTAGCGAAGCACCAACGAGTGCTATTGTTTGAACATATTCTGCATGTCTGTCTCTTGATATAACCTGAGTACTTGCTGTATCTGGTTTTAAGCCAAGGAGATCACAAGTTATTTGCTCTACTTCAGGGTTTGTATTAGCGTAAGTTCCCATAGCTCCACTTATTTGGCCAATGGAGACGGATTCTTTAAGTGTTAACAATCTTTTTTTGTTTCTTAGTATTTCTGCTAACCATCCGGCAAGTTTGAAACCAAAGGAAATTGGCTCCCCATGGATAGCATGGGATCTTCCAACCATTAGTGTATTTTTATGCTTCCTTGCTAATAATCTGACTTCATTTTCTAAACTCTCAATTTCTTCTAACAACAATTCACAAGAATCTTTTAACTGAAGAGATAAACCAGTATCAAGTACATCACTACTGGTCATACCAACATGTATATATCTTCCAGAGTCTCCTACAAATTCATTAACGCTTGTAAGAAATGCTATGACATCATGTTTGACTTCCTTCTCAATTTCTTTAATTCTGGATTCATCAAACTTTGCATTTGAAAGAATTTCTTTCAAGGCATTCTCAGGAATTTTTCGGAGGGAAAAATTTGCTTCACATGCAGCTATTTCAACCTTAAGCCAACTCTGGAATTTTGCGCTTTCAGTCCAGATTTTCCCCATTTCGGGTAATGTGTAACGCTCGATCACAATTTTTATAAATCATCAATTTAAACTTTATAACCAAAATTGAATTATTGCTCTATACCTTAAAGATGTACTTTCCATTGAACATATTTGCCTGGTTATTATTTTACTTATGTAACATTTTTCTGCCGCTTAAAGAAAGTTTAAATATTAAAATGTTTGC
>CACLFQ010000032.1 GCA_902606255.1 uncultured Prochlorococcus sp. | reverse complement strand
GCTGTAATTGAATTTGGAGCTGGAGATGGAAGCTTTATGAGTGGATTAATTAAATATTTTTTAGAAAACAGCAAGAATTTTTTGAAGGGAGTTTCTTTTATAATTATTGAACCTAATGATGGGATGGTAGAAAAACAAAAAAATAAATTGGAGGAATTTTTAAACTTAGGTATTGATATTTTATGGAAAGGTTTGGAAGAAGTAGAGGAAAATAATATAAATGGAATCGTTCTAGCAAATGAGGTTTTAGATGCTTTACCAGTAGAGAGAATAACCTTATCAAAAGGAAAATTACTTCGACAAGCAGTTTCTATAGATAAAAAATCTCATAAATTATTTTTTGATGAAATACCAATCACAAGAGAATTAGAAAAAAGCATCGAAGTTGCTAAAAGTGAATTAGGAATTACTATTCCGCCTGAAGATGCCCTTGAAGGATGGACGACAGAATGGCATGTAGACAACTCAAAATGGTTAAAAGCTATTTATCGAAAAATCAATAACGGAATTTTATTAATAATTGATTACGCTAAAGAAGCTAAAAAATACTATATCTCTAGGAATTCTGATGGGACGATAGTTTCTTACGAAAATCAAAAAATGAGGAATTATATCTTAGATTCTCCTGGAAATTGCGATTTAACATCTCATGTGTGCATAGAAACTTTAATTAATGATGCTGAGACTCTTGGATTTAATACTGTTGGAATAACTAAACAAGGAGAGGCTTTGTTGGCACTTGGACTGGCAGAGAGACTTTATGGAATTCAGAAAGAATTTAAGGAGGATTTATCAAATGCCCTTTTAAGAAGAGAGGTATTACTGAGACTCGTTGATCCTGTATGTTTAGGTGATTTTAAGTGGTTTGTTTTTAATAAGTTTAAGGAGAAGAAAATGAATATAAATTCAACCTGTTTGCGTTAAGAAAAAAACTTTAAAAATAATGAATCCTCTACGTCATCATATATATCCACTTCACCAATTTCTTTCGGTAAGATAAATCTCATTTTGCCATCACGAACTTTTTTGTCCCCCATAAGTATTTTTAGAACCTCTTTTTTATTTATTTTGGGGATCTCGGTAGGAAGATCGTAACTCTTCAAAAGATTCTTTTGTCTCTCTAATTCTTCTTTAGACCATAACCCTTTCTCAATTGCTATTTTCCCCGCAATATTCATACCAATTGATATTGCTTCACCATGAAGAAATTTGCCGTATCCACATAAATTTTCAATAACGTGACCAAAAGAATGACCATAATTCAATATTGCTCTAACACCATTTTCATGTTCGTCTTGAGAAACAATTAGAGACTTTGTTTTAATTGAACTATTAATTATTTGAATTAGAAATTCATTCTTGAGATTTATAAGTTCATTCTTGGTTTTTTCAATTTCTAAGTATTCGAAAAGTTCTTTATCTCTTATTACTCCGTATTTTATTACTTCGGCCATGCCTGCACTAAATTCTCTTTTGGGCAAACTTTTTAAAGTTTCTGGATCAATAAAAACTGCTTTAGGTTGATTGAAGGCTCCAATTAAATTTTTACCTTTAGGATGATTCACTCCTGTTTTTCCTCCCACTGATGAATCAACCATCGATAATAATGTTGTTGGAATCTGAATATAATCGATACCTCTCAGCCAAGTCGCAGCTGCAAAACCACTTACATCTCCAACAATCCCTCCTCCAAGGGCAATAATTATTGAATTTCTATCTAAACCAAATTCAAATGCAACATCATATATTTCACTTAAGGTTTTTAAGTTTTTATATGATTCTCCAGCCTTGATAAGGAACATTTGGGCCTTAAATTTATTATCTTTTAAATGATTTAAGAATTTTTCTCCATAGAAATTTGATATTTCTTCATTTGAAATTATAAGTATTTTTCTATTCTTTGTTATTCCAATTTTTAAAAGTTCTTCGCTGAGATTATTCAGTATCCCTGCTTCTAGAGTTACTTCGTATGACTTATCACCTAATGGGACTAATATTTTTCTCTTATTCACAATTGATTACCTAGTTAAAAATTTATAAATATTTGGCATTAAATACTTTCTATATTAGCAAAATCTAAGCTCTGGGTACTTAAAAATTAAGTTGTTAAGAATTAGAAATCGTAATAAAATCATGCTATGAGTTTAAAAAAAAATATAAACGGTATAAAGAAAAATTATTCCCTAGGAATAATTGGAGGTGGTCAACTTGCTTTGATGTTAACTGAGGCAGCAAAAAAAAGAGATTTAGAAGTATGTGTGCAAACAAAATCTTGTGATGATCCTGCTGGTTTAAAAGCAGATCATGTCATAGAAGTTGATCCTTTAAAGATAAGAGGTAATAAATCATTAATTAATAAGTGTGAAAAAATAATTTTTGAAAATGAATGGATAAAAATTGATAAATTAAATTTAATTGATAATAATGATATTTTTGTTCCAAGCCTTAATGCAATTAAGCCATTAGTAGATAGGTTTTCTCAAAAAAAATTAATAGATAGAATGAATATGCCCTGTCCAAAATGGATAAGTATTGAGGATTATAAAAATCTCTCGGATGAGGAAATCAATAATTGGACTTTCCCTCTAATGGCAAAATCAAATAAAGGTGGATATGACGGTAAGGGGAACAAAAAAATAAAGACAAAAGAAGATTTAGATTCTTTTTTAACAGAGAATAATTCAGATGAATGGTTAATAGAAGAATGGATAGAGTATGAAAAAGAACTAGCCCTTGTCGGCTCTAGAGATAGAACCGGTAAGATAAGGTTCTTTCCAATCGTTGAGACATTCCAATCAAATCATGTATGTGATTGGGTTCTTGCTCCTGCAATAACTGAATATGATTTGAACTTATTTGCAATAAATATTTTCTCTTCAATAGTTAATGAACTTAATTACGTTGGCGTTTTAGCTATTGAATTCTTCTATGGAGATAATGGTCTTTTAATTAATGAAATAGCTCCAAGAACACATAACTCAGCTCATTTCTCTATTGAAGCTTGTACTTCAAGTCAGTTTGATCAATATGTTTGTATTTCTTCTGGGATAATGCCACCTGAAATTAAAATGAACTGTGAAGGGACAATTATGATAAATCTACTTGGATTAAAAAAGAATTTCCCAATTTCAATGGAAACAAGAGTTAAAATGTTATCTGAAATTGATGGTTCTAATATTCATTGTTATGGCAAATCTCGAGAAATTCTGGGAAGAAAAATGGCTCATATTACATTTTTATTAAATGGTAAAACGCATTCAGAAAGATATGATGAGGCAGAAGTTTTATTAACTATGGTAAGAGAAATTTGGCCATCTCCAAATGCATAAAAAATTAAGTTAGAGTTAAGCCACTGGATCTTTGGTTAAGTTCTTCTTTATGTGCTCTGATCTGACTCTCTTTCGACATGAGGAGACTGTCGTGATGCGGTAGTAAACCGATCTTGCAATCGGAAACGAAAGCCCACTTTGAATCCTCTTCTGGTATTTCCAGGTCGATGCAGCAGAGAACTGACGGGGATCCGGTTTTACCTATCAAAATCCTTGCTATAACAAGTTTTTGGTAGGTATTTTATTTTTTAGGAATAGCTGGGCTGTTTTTATTCTCCATCAGCGTTAATAATTTGCTTGCGAAAATACTTGACGATCTATTCCTTATGCATTTATATTAATAGTACACATGTATTAGTAGTTAATGACTTTAGGAGGAGCTAATGTTTGGACTAATTTTTCTTACGGTTATCGTAATGAGTCCCCAAGTGGCTGGTTGCTTAGTCCAGACCGCAGCAGATTAATTTTATTTACAAGGAATAAAAAATCTCCAAGAAATATTATGAGAATTTTTGTTCATACATATTATTCAAATGATCTTGGTGAGCCAATGGCAATTAAATCATCAACTCAAATGTATTTGGATAATGCTTGGGATAAATGGCATGACCTTCAATTAGAAGGTTGGACTTTTGAAGAACTTGAATTACCTGAATCTGTATGACTAACTTAAATCCAATCAAAAAGAAACTTTCAAAAGCAGATAGAAAGAT
>CACLFQ010000031.1 GCA_902606255.1 uncultured Prochlorococcus sp. | reverse complement strand
CTAGACTTAATTTCCAAGGACCATTTTTAATATCAACTTCTTCATCTTTTTTTAAGTGATTGTGTGCAGAAATTGTCATCAATTCAAGTACTCGTTCAGGCAGACCATCGACTTCAGATTTTTTATTTAATATCAAAAACCATTTATTAGTGGCATCAAGAACATTGTTGCTGAAGTCTGTTGATAACTTCCCAAGCTTTTCTGAAATATTGTTGAAATTTTCTTGATCATTTTTTTGGAGTGAAATTCCTTTATGTTGCATCTCAAGAATTTCTTTATCTAAAATTCTGTTTCTAATTTGATCAAAATTATTTGTTTCTTTAAGCTTGACTAAAGAATTGTAAATTATTTTACTTTGTCCGAATTTATTACTCAAGCTAATAATCTCGGGAAGAAATTTCGAATAAATATCTCTAAGACTTTCAGAATTATTTACAGCATTTAGATGACTTATTACACCCCAACTCCATCTAAGAATTTCATTGACTTCATTTAATGGATTTATTACTTTATCCCAATTTAAATCATTTTGAGTCAAATAATTAGATAAATTTTTCTCTATGTTTTCAAATTCTTTAGCTATCTTCTCAAGTATTACTGGAAATTGTTTACTTATGTTTTCAGGAGTAAATTTTTTAAATTCTGGTAATTCTCCATATTTAAAAATTGAAGTATCCATTTATTAAAAAAAATTAATTAACTAAAGTTAGGATTGATCCTACTAACTTAGCTAAAGTAAGCTGCTGACTGAGAGCATTGGTTGAAGATTCGTATAGATTTATGGCGATTTTCGGCCAAAAACCTATCACCAAAGTAGGCAATAATAAACTGAAACCAATCGTCAATTCTCTACCATTCATCTCTTTAACTGTAGCTAGTGCAGGAATTCTAGGTCCAAAGAATACTCTCCTACACATTGATAATAGATATATTGGTGTCAGAACTAAACCTATAGCTGCAATAAGAATCGTTATCGATCTAAATATAGAGCTGAATCCTTCTTGACTAGTGATACCTAAAAATACAGTTATTTCACTTATAAAACCGCTCATCCCAGGTAGTGCCAAAGAGGCCAAAGAGCTTGCCAAGAAAAAAGCAAAAGTTATTGGCAAGACCTTTGCTAAACCTCCCATATTTGGTATAGAAAGAGTATTTGTTCTTTCATAGAATGAGCCTGTAACAAAGAACATAGCTGCAGCGATAAGTCCGTGACTGATCATTTGTAGCATTGCACCGCTTATCCCCAAAGCATCAACTGCTCCTATCCCTAATAGAACAAAACCCATATGACTGACTGAGCTACATGCAATTCTCCTTTTAACATTATCTTGTGCAAATGCATTTAGTGCTCCGTAAATTATATTGATGATTCCAAGAATGATTAATGCAGGTGCAATTTGGAGATGTACTTCAGGTAGTATTTGAACATTGAATCTTAAGAGAGCGTAGCCTCCCATTTTTAAAAGTATTCCAGCGAGTAACATTGAAACTGGTGCATTAGCCTCTCCATGTGCATCGGGTAACCAAGTATGTAATGGAAAGATAGGAAGTTTTACTCCAAAACCAATTAAAAATCCTAAATAAGATAATAACGCGAGGCTCCCTGTTACATGTTTATTGGTTAAATCGGTAATATTCAAAGTAAAAGTATCACCACTCAAAGCAATTGCTAGCCCACTTATGAGTATTAATAAAGAGGCCAAAGCTGTATAAAGAATAAATTTTGTGGCCGCATATAATTTCTTTTTCCCTCCCCAAATAGCAATGAGAAGATATACCGGAACCAACTCAAGTTCCCATGCCAGGAAAAATAATAGGAAATCTTGAGAAAGAAAAACTAATGCTTGTGCTGAAGCTTGCACTAATAAAAGAGCAAAATATAGATTAGATTTTTTCTTAATTTTCCAACTTGCCGCAGCTGATAAAAATGTAATTAACCCACTCAAAGCTACTAAAGGAGCAGATAACCCATCTACACCAAGAGACCACTCTAAGCCTATTGAGGGTAACCAGGAAGCTCTTTCTACCAGTTGCAAAGAGCTATCTGAAGTATTGAATTTTTGAAAAAGGACGCCAATTATTAATAAAAAATCTATAAATAAAAAACTTAATGAGATATTTCTAGGAAGTGTATTATCTTCTCCTTCTTTAGAACTCAAGAAAGGCATTATTAATGCCCCAATTAAAGGCAGTAAAACAACAGATGATAGCCAAGGAAAAGATTCTAAATTCATTTATGGAATGAATAATTTTTTTATTCTAGTTGAAGTTGTACTAGCTTGAGACTATAACATTAAAAATGCCTAAGTAAAACTACTTACTAGAGATAGTGCTAAATTGGCTACCTATTGTTTGAACGTTTAAGAATGGTGCTCTGCTAGCTACACCTGACTTTTCCCATGCTTTTACCATGGCTTGGCTGACATTTTTACCATTTTCTTTTTTACATAAAGCTAAGATACTTGGTCCCGCCCCACTAATTGCACATCCTAGAGCACCTGCTTCTAGTGCGGCTTCTTTGACTTCTAGTCCGCCTTTAATAAGTTTCCATCTATAGGGTTCATGAAGCTTATCAAACATTCCTTCTTTTATTAGGTCCTCATTTCCGGCTTTTAGGCCATTTAGTAACAAAGTAAGTGCCCCCATATTTGTCACTGCGTCAGATATGGGTACATTCTTGGGCATAACTTTTCTTGCTTCACTTGTACTTAGACGAATCGCAGGTATTGCTACAACAGCTTTAATGGAATCGTGCCAATCACATCTAATAATTCTCCATCTTTGAGAAGAAGACCTGGCTGTCAAACATAGACCGCCCAGAAGAGAGGGAACTACATTATCGGGATGACCTTCTATATCAATAGCAAGTTCAAGGAGTTTTTCCTTGGACAATGGAGAGTTCATTATTGCATTTGCTCCTATTAGTCCGGCAACTATTGCTGTAGCACTACTTCCAAGTCCGCGTGCAGGTGGCACTGCTAACTTAACTCTTGCTTCAAGTGCAAAAGAATCCATATTTGCGCTCTCCCATACTTTCTGAGCTGCTCTAAAAACTAAGTTTTCAGGTCCTCCTCTTAAATGATTACCATCTGTACTTTCCATTATTAGATCAAATCTATCTCCACCACCTTCAATTCTTGTAAAAATAAATTCATTATATAAATCTAATGCTGCTCCAAGACAATCGAATCCAGGCCCTAAATTGGCAGTTGTAGAAGGCACTGTTACCCTTATTTTTTTACCTACTTCAGGAATAGACATTTTTTGTTACTAAGTTTTTAAAAGCATTTTTGCTCTGCATGCTGCACTAAAAAGTCCAAACTCTTCATCTAAAATTACTTTCATTGGTATTGTTTTAAGAATATCTTTTAATCTTCCCTTGTCGAAAAATTGTTTCATAAATAAATCTGATTTAAAGTTTTTGAAATGTTTAGATGCTGTTCCTCCAGAAATCCATAACCCGCCAAAGCATAATTCTTGAAGAGCAACATCTCCCAGTAAAGAGGCATAAGCACCTAACCAAATCCTTTCAACTTCAATCATTAGCTGATCCCCTTCTTTAGAAAGATTGCAAATTTTTTCAGGAAGTTCTTTTCTCGCAGCATCAAAAATTTTAATTTTTTTTATATATTTTTGTAGAGGATGGTTTTGTGCATCAGGTTTGCTTAGTCTCCATTCGGCAATTCTTGATAAACCAGTGCCGCTAATAATTCTTTCACAAGATATCCTCTCAACTTTTAGATAATTCTTAAGCCAAATTTTTAATTCCCATTCTAATTTTGACTTAGGCGAGTACTCTACATGACCACCTTCACTAGCTAAAACTTTTATCTTTTTCTCTGATATTATGCCTCTTGCAATGCCCAAACCAGTCCCCGCTCCTACAATGGCATGAAAATCATTATTAGTAACTTCAGAGTAGGATCCATTTTGGATAGTTAAATATTGATTTTTTTTTAAATAAGGTATTCCATAAATTTGGACTGCGAAATCATTTATTAGCTCGCAGCTTTTAAAATTAAATTTGTTCTGTAAAGCATTTCCAGAAATATTCCACGATAAGTTAACAATTTTTGCATTGTCGTTGGATATGGGACCAGCTACAGCGAAACATGCACAATAAGGATGCGTAATATTTTTGCATTCATTTTTTAAAAAATCTTCTAGGATCAGTTCAAAAGAATCCCATTCTGAAGATAAGTATTTCTTTTTAAATATTAACTTAGGAGAATCATCATTTACATCTTTTTTGTATATTCCCAATAGAACTTTAGTACCTCCTAGATCACATGCGAGAAAATTCATCTATTTAAAATTATTCGGTTCTCCCTTTTTTTTCTATTAATTCATCCAATAATTTGTATAGATCAGGTAAATTAAAAATTCCTAAATTTGTTCCATCCAGAGCTCTTAAGGCAACTGAATCAATTTCTTCTTCTTTATCTCCAATAACTGCAATTAAAGGAACTCTCCCCAGGGTTGCCTCCCTTATTTTATATCCTATTTTTTCATTCCTAATATCAACTTTTGAACGATAACCTTTATTACTTATTAATTCATTAAACATTAAACACTTTTCAATATTTCTATCTGTAATGCTCAATAGGATTATTTGATCAGGAGCAAGCCAAATTGGGAATTTCGCCTCATATTGTTCAATTAAGATTCCGATAAATCTCTCAAATGATCCTAAAATTGCTCTATGTAGCATAACTGGATTTCTTTTTTCATTATCAATATCTACATAAGTTGCATCCAATCTAATAGGCATTGAGAAATCAACCTGAATAGTTCCGCATTGCCAGACTCTATTAAGACAATCTTTTAACGAGAATTCAATTTTTGGACCATAAAAAGCACCTTCTCCAGGTTGTAGTTCCCATTTTAGATTCTTATTATCTAGAGCTTTGGTAAGAGCCTCTTCTGATTTATCCCAAATCTCTTCACTACCTACCCTTTTTTCAGGACGAGTTGATAATTTGATAATGATTTCATCAAAACCAAAAGTTGTATAAACCTCGAAAACAAGATCTATAAAAGTAGATACCTCTTCTTGAATTTGCTCTTCTGTGCAAAATATGTGTGCATCATCTTGAGTAAAGTTTCTTACTCTCATTAAGCCGTGTAGTGCACCAGAGGGCTCATTTCTGTGACAAGAACCAAATTCAGCAAGACGAATAGGTAAATCCTTATAACTTTTTAAACCTTGATTAAATACTTGAATATGGCACGGACAATTCATTGGTTTAATTGCATATGTTCGATTTTCTGATGCAGTAGTGAACATATCGTCTCTAAATTTTTCCCAATGACCGGATTTTTCCCAAAGAGATTTATCAACAGCTTGTGGAGTTTTAATTTCTAAATAATCATTTTTTTTAAGTATTCCTCTTATGTATTTTTCCAAGACCTGGTAGATTGTCCATCCATTTGGATG
>CACLFQ010000030.1 GCA_902606255.1 uncultured Prochlorococcus sp. | reverse complement strand
ATTCTAATTTATCTAGACAGATTTTTTGTATTTCTGATTGATGATCAATCGATTTATTGGTTTTTATTTTTTCAATAATTTCCATTTATTTAGGTCTCTTTTATAAAGTTATCAGTCCATTCGTACCCTTTTTTCTCAAGCTCTAGAGCAAGATCACTCTCACCAGTTTTTATGATTTGTCCGTCTGACATAACATGCACATAATTTGGTTCAATTTCATCTAATAATCTTTGATAGTGGGTAATAAGTATAATTCCAGTTTGTGAATTAGATATTTTTTTAATTCCTGATGCCACTATTCTTAGAGCATCAATATCTAGACCAGAATCGGTCTCATCTAATATTGCTATCTTGGGCTCAAGTAATGCCATTTGCAAAATTTCATTTCTTTTTTTTTCACCTCCAGAAAATCCTTGATTTACACTCCTTGATAGGAAAGCATGATCCATTTTCACAATTTCTAACTTTTCTTTAACTAATTCTTCAAAATCAAAAGTGTCTAATTCTTCTTTGTTGAGGAATTTTCTTCTAGCATTAGTTGAAACTCTAAGAAACTCAAGATTACTTACACCTGGAATCTCAATTGGATATTGAAAACCAAGAAAAATACCTGATTGAGATCTCTCTTCAGGTTCTAGAGAGTTGATGTTTTCACCTAAAAATTTTATGTCGCCATTGGTAATATTATACGAGGGATGTCCTGCAATGATTTTCGAAAGAGTACTTTTGCCACATCCATTTCTTCCCATAATTGCATGGATTTCTCCAGGATAGACAGTAAGTGAAACTCCTTTTAAAATTGGAAGATTATCAGTAGATGCAGAGAGATTTTCAACTTCTAAAATTGGATCTGATTCTTTCATTTTACTTTGCATTTCAGTTTAGAAATTGATTAATTAACCTACTGATCCCTCTAGCTTAAGTGCCAGTAACTTATCTGCTTCAGCAGCAAATTCCATAGGTAATTGATTAAATACATCTCTGCAAAAACCGCTGACCATCATAGATACTGCCTCCTCAAATTCTATACCTCTGCTTTGGAGATAAAAAAGTTGGTCTTCTGAGATTCTACATGTGCTTGCTTCATGCTCAATTTCAGAATTGGGTTGTTGAGATTTGATGTAAGGGAATGTATTTGCAGAAGCTTGATCCCCTATTAACATTGAATCACATTGACTGTAATTTCTTGATCCTGTAGCTTTTGTTCCCATTTTGACAAGACCTCTGTAGCTATTTTTTGAGTTACCTGCACTAATACCTTTGCTAACAATAGTTGATTTGGTCTTAGGACCAATATGGATCATTTTTGTGCCGGTATCTGCTTGTTGAAGATTATTGGTGAGAGCCACTGAATAAAATTCTCCTACAGATTCTTCCCCTAAAAGAAGACAGCTAGGATATTTCCATGTAATTGCAGACCCTGTTTCAACTTGAGACCAGCTAATTTTACTTCTCTTACCTAAACATTTTCCTCTCTTGGTGACAAAATTAAAAATTCCGCCAATACCCTCTTCATCACCAGCATACCAATTTTGCACAGTTGAATATTTTATTGAGGCGTCGTCTAATGCTATAAGCTCTACAACTGCTGCATGTAGGGTATTTGTATCAAACATTGGAGCTGTACAACCTTCTAGATAACTTACAGAACTTGATTCTTCAGCAATGATTAGTGTTCTTTCGAATTGTCCTGAATCTCCACTATTAATTCTGAAGTAGGATGATAGGTCCATAGGACAGGTAACACCTTTTGGGATATAGACAAAAGAACCATCACTAAAAACAGCAGAATTTAGTGCTGCAAAATAATTATCACTAGCTGGAACTACTGTACCTAAATATTTTTCAATCAAATCTGAGTGATTTTTTACTGCTTCACTAATTGAGCAAAATATAACCCCATGTTCAGCAAGTTCTTCTCTAAAAGTTGTGGCTATAGAAACACTATCAAAGACAGCATCTACTGCTACATTTGTGAGTTTTTTTTGCTCTGTAAGGGGTATTCCCAATTTGTCAAAAGTCTCAAGAAGTTTGGGATCAACTTCATCTAAACTAGAAATTTTTTCTTTTTGCTTAGGAGCAGAGTAATAAATTATATCTTGATAATCGATTTGTTTATAACCTAATCCTGCCCAATCAGGCTCTTCCATTTTTTGCCATTTTTTAAAGGCTTTTAATCTAAAATCAAGAAGATATTTAGGCTCTTCTTTTTTCTTTGATATTAATCTTATGATATCTTCATTTAATCCCTTTGCTATTTTTTCAGTTTCAATATCAGTAACGAAACCATATTTGTAAGGCTCTTTTACTACATCTTTAACTAAATTTTCGTTGACCATGTTATCAAAAATAACCAATTACAATTAGCTTTATATACTTTAACGAAAGATACCCCCAATATTGAGTTTTTTCCTTTATTAAAACTAAAAATTAATGTCTAATCATCTTGATCCCTTGTCTAACCCATTAAACATAGAAATTATTCAAGAAATTGATAATCTTGATCTACCTATAATGCAGAAACATCATTTAAGAATTCTCGCTCATTGCCTTCAGATTTTAAAAATTATCAATTCAGATAATAGTTTGGAATATCAAAATAAAAATCCCCTGAGAGAATGGTGTGATAACCAATCCAAAAAATTTGATGATAAACAATTTAGTGATCTTTTTTATGAGCAGTTAGAATCAACTTCGAAAAAATTAAGTACTTTTTCAAAAAAAATAGGTAAAAGTATTGAGGATTTAGAGATAGATGATTTAGTACTTTTAGTTGAACAACGCTGAATTCTCTTTTATTTAACTGATCCCGAAGAAAAAATATATTTTTGTTGAGTTGTTAACAAATTCAGGTAATAAAATTTAAAAAAAAAGAAAATTAATTTACATTTCAAAAAGATCTGAAAATTAATTAATTTCTTTGATACCAATTGTTTTGAAGAGAAATATCAATTTTGAGAATTTTTTAGTAGTCAGAGGATCCTGACGACAGGCCAAAAAGTCACACAATTCCTAAAAAAAAAGAACATACTGATCCCAAACAAAAACGGAGAATTTAAAGTGGCTGATGGGATCATTAAAAAAGATCAATTACTCTCACTAACCCTCAGGCAATTACGTCAAGAAGCAAGTAAATTATCGGTCCCCCTATACAGTCGCAAAACAAAAGCTGTTTTAGTTGATTTAATAATTAAATATCAAGAAAAATCTACAAAAAAAACATACACTATACCTCCTGAGTCAAAGTCTGAAGAAACTTATGAGTCCAATGCTTTCAACAGTAGTGAAGGAATTAAAACGAACGTAGTTTTCTTGCCTAGGGATCCAGATTGGGCATACGTTTTCTGGCAAATTTCTGATGCAGATAGAGAAAAAGCACAATCTTTGGGAGCCAATAAATTATGTTTACGATTATTTGATGCATCTGGTTCCGAAGGAAGCAACTTGAATCAAGGAACACTAAGGGAGATAGCAGTTGATAGTTACAGTACCGAGTGGTACTTGCCAATCCCACTTGCAGATAGAGATTATAAAGTTGAATTAGGTTACAAATATGGTTTTAACTGGATGTCATTGGCATTTTCTTCGATAAGCCATGTTCCTGGGTCTCATCCCTCTGAGCAAATTCTTGATAAATTTGTACCTTTTAATTTAGATTCTACTCCTGAGTCAATCCCAGATATTTCTAATCCTGTTGTTTCAGAACAAAATGGCATGCATGAAAGGTTATACCAAGCAGCAACTAACATTCCTCTCAAAAGAAAAGTTGGTTCTGAAGAATTTATGAAAAATGTAAATTCAACAAACCTCAATAATAATCTTACAGACTCAGGTGCTGGTAAATGGTCATCAGGTTTAAATGATTCTGGAAGCGGAATTGTTAAAAATAGATCTTTTTGGCTAGTTGCTGATGCTGAATTAATTGTTTATGGAGCTACAGAGCCTTCTGCAAAACTGACAATAGGTGGAGAAGACGTACCTCTTGCTGCAGATGGTACTTTTAGAATTCAAGTTCCATTTAGAGATGGGACTCAAAAATATGATATTAAAGCTGTTGATGTATCTGGTGAGCAAGAAAAAAGTATTTCAATTAAATTTGATAGAACTACACCACTTGACGATACTAATGAAAAAGATAATGCTGAGACTGAATGGTTTTAATAAATTAAATTAATGCTGAAAAAAATTGTAGCTTTTACTCCATTGTTTGGGGCATTAACGTTTCCACTAATAGTTCCAATTACAATTTCTAAATTTGGTGTTAACTATGGAATTCTTAGTGCATTATTAATTTCTTCATTATGGTTTATCGCTATGTTAAGAACTTCCGAAATGCCTCATTAATTTAGTTAGATTTTTGGAAGTTTCTTAAAAATATGAATCAAGTTAGTGTAATTAATATCAATTCTCCTTTTCTAGATCAAAAACCAGGTACCTCTGGATTAAGAAAAAGTACTTTAAAGTTTCAGGAAGAACATTATCTAGAAGTATTTATTGAAGCAATCTTACAATCATTAGAAAATTTAAAAGGTTCAACATTAGTAGTTGGTGGTGATGGCAGATATGGCAATATTGAAGCAATAGAAAAAATTGTCCAAATATGCATTGCTCATAAAGTTCAAAAGGTTATTGTTCCAAAATACGGTTTATTATCTACTCCTGCGACATCACATTTAATTAGAAAAGAAAATGCTATTGGAGGAATTATTCTTTCTGCAAGCCATAATCCTGGTGGGATTGATGGCGACTTTGGAGTGAAATTGAATATCTCTAATGGTGGCCCAGCTCCTGAGATAATTACTAATAAGATTTTCAAGGCTTCACAATTACTAACTAGTTATACAATTTGTAAAATTCAATTACCTGATTTTAGTGAATATGGAACTTATACTTACGACGAAACTACCTTAGAAATTATTGATGGATTAACAGATTATTCTAATTTGATGGAGAAAATTTTTGACTTTGATCAAATTAGTGATTTTTTAAAAAAAGACTTCTCGTTAATCTTTGATGCAATGAATGCGGTTACAGGCCCATATGCAAAAAATATTTTTGTTGAAAAAATGGGCCTTGCATCTGATTGTGTCATGAATGGTAACCCGTTAAAAGATTTTGGAGGTTTACATCCTGATCCTAATCTTACTTACGCATCCCACTTGGCTGATTTGTTATTAAATAAAAAATCTTATAGTTTTGGTGCTGCATGCGATGGGGATGGAGATAGGAACATGATTTTAGGAAGTGGATGTTTTGTAAATCCTAGTGATAGCCTAGCAGTTATCACTGCTAACACAAAATGTGTCCCTGGTTATAAAGATGGTATTACAGGTGTGGCACGATCCATGCCAACCAGCTCAGCGGTTGATAATGTTGCTCGAGAATTAAATATACCTTGTTTCGAGACACCGACTGGCTGGAAGTTTTTTGGCAATCTTTTAGATTCTAATTTAATTACTTTATGTGGAGAAGAAAGTTTCGGAACAGGTAGTAACCATGTAAGGGAGAAAGATGGATTATGGGCAGTTTTGTATTGGTTACAAGTTTTAGCTGAGAAAAAATGTTCGGTAAGTGATTTGATGCAGAATCATTGGAAACAATTTGGTAGGAATTATTATTCAAGACATGATTATGAGGCAATTCCCTCAAATATTGCTAATCAAATTTTT
>CACLFQ010000029.1 GCA_902606255.1 uncultured Prochlorococcus sp. | reverse complement strand
GATTTCATTGCATTATAATTTCTCTTATCTTGGCTATCTAGATTTGTAAAAAGTAATTTGCTTGTAATGCCAGCGTTATGAAGACCTAATGTTAAAGCTGCTAAAGATAAAGAAGGATGATTAAAAGTTAATAGAGTTAGAAGTATTACAGGTGTAGGTATTAAACGTAATAAAAATGCAAAAATTCTTATTAAAAATTTAGAAGTTTTGTTGTTAAAAATACCTATTACTAGTGGAGGTAAACTTATTGCAATTCCTGTTGATAAAAGACTTAAAATTATTGTTTCCAATATAAGTTTTAAGAAGTCAAATAATCCTAAATCTGATCTTGATTTAAATAGAGAAATAACAAAATTAAAATTTTCAAAATTATTATTAAAAATAAAATAAACAAAATATGAAAAAGAAAATAAAATTGCTATAAAAAAAACTGCAATAAAAAAAATAGATAGGATTTTATTTGTATTGTTAAATTTTATTTTTTTGAATATTAATCCAGAAAGAATTATCAAAATTGCTAAGGACCATAAATAAGTCCATAACTCTCTAAAATTCAAAGTTTGGAAAGATAAAAAAATACTAGTGCCTATTCCTCCAATCCCAAAAAGTCCCAAAATCACGGTACTTCTTATTGAACACTCTAATCGATATAAACCAAAGTTTTTAAATGTATTTATTATTGGATTCCATATTAAAGTTAATAAAGAAGAAAATTTAGGCGCATTTATTTGATTTATAGATTCAAAACTTTTGTATTCAATAGTTTCTAATTGTTCAGCAAAAACTTTTGAATTTACAGCAATATAAGGAATACATATAGCTATTATTCCTATTGAAAAATTTATTCCATATATTTGCATTAATAGTATTCCCCAAACTACTTCATGTATAGATCTAATTATTGTTAGAAAAAACCTTATTAAGCTGTAGAAAAAATTTGGAATATTAAAGATTTTATAAAAAATATTTGAGGATAATATTCCAAAAATTGCTCCAAAAATAATACTCACTAACCAACTAAAAAAACCAATTAAAATAGTTTCATTTAATCGATTAATTACGTTAATAATAATTTCATTATTGATCTTGGGATTAAATGCAGAAATTAAGAATTCTTGGAATAATTTAATTCCTCCAAAATGAATATTGGTTATTAATTGATACCCTAGAGGTACGCAAACCAAAATTGGAAGAAAAGATAATGAGGTATAGTTTAATTTTAATTTATTCAACTAATTAATATATTTTGTCTAAATGAAGCTTCTTTAAGTTAGTTCTTTTAATATTAAAAAAAATTTTACCATCCCTTATTCCAATAACTTTATCGAAATCGTTCAGCAAATCTAATCTATGTAATGCAACTAATGTGGTCTTTGGGGATTTTTTTGTATTATTTTTATCTACATTTTCTAGCAAAAGGTTTTTAATTGTGTTTATCAATTTGGGATCTAAATTATTAAAAGGCTCATCTGCAAGTAATATATTTGATCCTTGAATTAATGATCTAGCTATAGCCACCCTTTGTTTTTGCCCCCCAGAAAGTTTTCTGATTTTTTTGTCGTAAATAGAGTTATTTAGCCTACATAATTGCATATATTCATGCGCCTTCTTAAAAGAACTTATATTTAGCAAATTTTTCAAGGCGAAATAAAAATTGTTTTCCGCTAGTAGTCCACAATTAACATTTTGTTCTGCTGAGAGATCTTCTATTAATCTTAAATCTTGCCAAATAGTTGTTATCTTGCTTTTCTGCTTTCTATCTAATTCCTCGAAACTTTTATTGAATAATTTAACCTCACCTTGAGTTGGCTTGATCGTTCCATTAAGCACTGATATAAGAGTAGTTTTTCCTGAACCGCTTTTACCTAAAAGGGCAATTTTCTCCCCTGAATTTATTTTTAAATTTACTTTATTTAGAATCAGATTATTTTTGTATTTATAAGATATATTTTTTAATTCTAAGAGAGTATTATTCATCTAATTTTATTTAATTGCCTCCCTATGTCCTCTATTTTGTGATACTGGCTTGCCTCTGCATAAATAAATCTTTTTGCATTGAACATATCTAATATCTGTTTATGTGATTCTTGCTTTATATCTAAATTTAGAATTACTGATTTAAGTTCTTTTGTAAACCCTTCCCCGAATCTATTATCAAGATTCCCTTGGCCCACCCAATGATAGTCAACATATTCTGGGGTGATCCAGAATAATTCTAAATTACTTGTTCTTTTGGGATTATTTTTAAGATTGTTTTCCCAAACTTGTTTATTTAAAGCTCCAGCATCAAATGCCCCACTATTAACTAAAGCTATAGTGGCATCATGACTCCCACTAAAACCTGCTTTTTTCCCTTTAAAGTCTTTAATTTCTACCCCTGCTTGATTTAAGAAATATTCTGGCATTAATCTTCCAGAAGTTGAGTTTTCAGAGCCAAAAGTAAATCTTAAATTCTTTAGTTTTTTAAGTCTTTTAATGTTTGAAATTGAGTTAAGTTCTAAATTTTTGTTTACTATAAAAACACTTTTAAATTTCTTATCGATATCTCTTTGAGCTATGACAATTGAATTAGGAGTTTGTAATCTTGCTTGAACTCCTGATAAACCACCAAACCAAACTAAATCTAAATTTTTAGTTCTAAATCCAGTTACTGCTGCAACATAATTAATAACAGGAATGTATTTAACTTCTACATCAAGTTGTTTGGATAATTCTTTTGAAAATAAATTAAATCTTTTGTCTAAAACATCTTGGTTTTGATCAGGTATTGCTCCAACTTTTAAAACTTTGGGATTTGAAAATACAGGTGATGCAAAAATAGAAAATAATAGAGATGAACTTAGTATGAAATTTTTTAAATCAAACATTTTATAGTTTTAATCAATAGTATTCAGAGATAGCTTTTTCGAGCCTCTCGAGTCCATCTTTTATTTTAATCTCTGAAGTTGCGCAGGACATTCTTATACATTCGTCAGCCCCAAAAGCTTTTCCAGGTACAACAACTAATCCGTAATCTTGAAGAGCTTTATTACAGAAATCAACAGAAGTAATTGAGTCGTTAGGTAATCTTGGAAATGCGTAAAATGCTCCATTAGGTTCTTCAATATAAATCCCATTTATATTCTTAAGGCCCTCATAGAGAAGACTTCTTCTTTGATCATAATGGCTATTTATAATTGAGAAAAACTCATTATTAATTTTTAAAGCCTCTAAAGCACCTTTTTGAACAAAAGAGCAAACATTACTTGTACTTTGACTTTGTAATGCTGAGGATGCTTTGATTACATCTTTGGGGCCTACTAAATAACCTATCCTCCAGCCAGTCATAGCCCATCCTTTCGCAAACCCGTTTATTATGAAAATCCTATCTTTTAAGTCATTAGCTAGTGTAGATAAACTATAGTGTTTAAATTCTTTTTTAAGGATTAGTTCGTAAATCTCATCAGAAAGAATATTTATATTTGGGTTTTCTCTGGCTATCTCGGCAATTTGCAACAATTGTTCCTTTGACATAACTCTTCCAGTAGGGTTATTGGGAGAATTGATAATTATAAATTTAGTTTTTGAAGAGATTCTAGACTTCAAATCTTTTATATTTATTTCAAATCCATCTTCAGCAGAAGAATTTGTAAAGATTGGCTTTCCACCCGCCAACCTAACCATCTGGGGATAACTCAACCAGTATGGAGAAGGAATTATAACTTCGTCTCCAGGATTTAACAAAACTTGGAAAAGATTATATATTGCTTGCTTAGCACCATTTGTGACCATTACATTTTCAAATTCAATATTTAAATTGTTTTGAATTTGAAGTTTATTTGCAATTGCTTTTCGGAGATCTAAATTGCCCGCTGCGGGCCCGTACTTTGTAAATCCATCAAATATAGCTTTACTTGTAGCCTCTATAACTTCTTTTGGGGCATTAAAGTCAGGTTCTCCTGCACTTAAATTGCAAATATCTATTCCTTCTGCAGCTAATTGATTTGCTTTAGCACTTATCTGCAATGTAAGAGAAGGCTCAATTGAAAGTGCCCGTTCAGACAAATTAACTTGACTCATTGACTTATAACTTTTCAAATATGGCTTTTAAAAATAACAAATGCATAAACTAAGAATAAGTAAAACTATCACATAATGGTTTAATTTAGTTCATTTTCTTAATCTATTTTATTTTCATGTTTTGAGCTCTTAAGATAAAAAATATTTAAGGTTTTATAAGCGGTGAAAAGATTAGTTATTGGGAGAGGAAGTGTATTTGCAGATTTGTTAATAATTGGTGAGGCTCCTGGAGCACAGGAAGACTTAGAAGGAAAACCTTATGTAGGTAAATCTGGTAAATTATTAAACGAATTATTGATAAAAGCGGGGATTTACTATAAGGAGGATGTTTATTTTTGTAATGTAATCAAATGTCGTCCACCAAATAATAGAAAACCTACTGCTAGAGAAATTAATATTCATAAACCTTGGTTATTACAGCAAATAAAGCTAGTTGATCCAAAGTTCATATTACTCACTGGTTCGACTGCTATGAGAGCTATTTTAGAAGTTAGAGATCCTATAAGTAATTTAAGAGGTCAATGGATTAAAAAAGATGGGAGAGAAATTATGGTAATTTTTCATCCATCTTATTTGTTGAGATTTCCTTCAAAAGAAATTAATAAACCTTACCATCTAACTTTAAAAGACTTAGAGAATGTAAGTGGTAAACTATATGCCTTATAATTTAGTGAATCCTTTTTGAATATCAAGAATTTTAATGTCATTAACTCAATCAAAAAAGGTTAATAGTCTCTCGAAAAGATATTCAACTCATATTGAGAGGAGGATTACTAGAACAGTAATGGTTGGTGATATAGCTATTGGAAGTGATTATCCAGTAAGAGTTCAATCCATGATAAATGAGGACACTATGGATGTCGAAAATGCTTTCTTAGCTATCAAAAGACTTCATGATGTAGGTTGTGAAATAGTAAGATTAACTGTCCCTTCGTTAGCACATGCAAAAGCAGTAGGAGATATAAAAGCAAAATTATTAGAAAATAATATCAACACTCCCTTGGTAGCCGATGTTCACCATAATGGTATGAAAATTGCAATGGAGGTTGCAAAACATGTTGATAAAGTAAGAATAAATCCTGGATTGTTTGTATTTGAAAAATCAGACCCTACAAGAACTGAATATACAGATGAGGAATTTGAAACTATTAAACAAACAATACTTAAAAGATTTACCCCTTTAGTTGAAGTTTTAAAGGCTGAAAACAAAGCTCTAAGGATTGGCGTTAATCATGGATCTCTTTCTGAGAGAATGCTTTTTACTTATGGAGATACTCCATTGGGAATGACAGAATCTGCAATGGAGTTCGTCAAAATTTGTGATGAGCTTGATTTTCATAACATAATTATTTCTATGAAGGCTTCTAGGGCCCCGGTCATGATGGCAGCTTACAGAATGATCGCAGATAGGCTTGACTCAGAAGGATATAACTATCCCTTACATTTAGGAGTGACTGAAGCTGGAGATGGTGATTATGGAAGAATTAAAAGTACTGCTGGAATTGGAACACTTTTAGCAGAAGGATTAGGAGATACCATCAGGGTTTCTTTAACAGAAGCCCCAGAGAAGGAAATTCCAGTTTGCTATTCAATTTTGCAATCATTAGGATTAAGAAAAACAATGGTTGAATACATCAGTTGCCCTAGTTGTGGGAGAACACTTTTCAATCTAGAAGAAGTTGTAGACAAAGTTAGGAACGCCACTTCACATTTGACGGGTCTAGACATAGCAATAATGGGATGTATTGTTAATGGGCCAGGAGAAATGGCAGACGCTGATTATGGTTATGTTGGGAAAGGTAAAGGAACTATTGCCTTATATAGAAGGAAAGAAGAGATAAAAAGAGTATCTGAAGATGAAGGGGTTAACGCTTTAATCCAACTTATTAAGGATGATGGGAAGTGGATTGATCCTTAAGGATTTGTCAAATTTTTGAAATTATAAATAAATTCTTTTTATAATAAAAAATATCGAATTCTTTAAAGATAAGAAAATTGCTTAAAAAAAAATTTATAATTCTGACTGCCACAACCTTTTCTGGGCTATTTTTAAATAATTTTGCAGAAGCAACAGTTTTAAATAATAGTTATAAAGAAGTAATTGATCATGTTTGGCAAATTGTTTATAGAGATTTTCTTGATTCAAGCGGTAAATTTCAAAAGTCTAATTGGATTAATCTAAGAAAAGAAGTTTTATCAAAAACATATTCAGATAGCAATGAAGCATATGATGCGATTAGAGATATGCTTTCTAATTTAGATGATTCTTATACAAGATTTTTAGAACCTAAGGAATTTAATCAAATGAGAATTGATACCTCTGGTGAATTAACTGGAGTTGGTATACAAATAGTTAAAGATAAAGAATCTGATGATTTAATCATTATTTCTCCAATAGAGGGCACCCCTGCATTTGATGCTGGAATTAAAGCTAGAGATAAAATATTATCTATAGATGATATATCTACTGAAGGCAT
>CACLFQ010000028.1 GCA_902606255.1 uncultured Prochlorococcus sp. | reverse complement strand
CCACCTCATTATTGGCAAGGAATTTAGTAATAAAAAGTTTGGGACATAGTAGTTTTTTAATTAATAGTGCAGAAAAATCGATTCTTATAAATCCATTTAAAGCAATAGGTTGTGCAAGTGATTTTAAGGAGCCAAAAGAACTCAATGCAGATTTTATTTTGGCTAGTTCAAGGCTTCTAGATGAAGGATATAACCCTAATGATCAATTAATGTTTGTTGAGCCAGGAATCTATAAATTTGCGGATATTTTATTAAATGGAATTTCTGTACCACATGACAGAGTAGATGGAAGAAGATTTGGGATGGCAACTGTTTGGAGTTGGGAGCAGAATGATCTTAAAATTGTTCATATGGGAGGAGCTGCTGGTGATATTGATATTAATAGTCAAATTATTTTGTCTCGCCCAGATATCTTATTTATTTCAATTGGAGGAGGAGTAAAATCTTACGATGGGGAAGAAGCCTCAAGAATAGTAAAGATCTTAAAACCTAATGTAGTTATTCCCGTTCACTTTGCACGTGGCAAACAAATTAATAAAGAATGTGATTTCTCAAATGCTGATTTATTTATCGAAAATATGAAAGATTTTAAAGTAAAATATGTAGGAAAAGATTTTAAATTAAAACCAAAAAGAAGCGATCAAAATACAATTTATATTTTCGGTAATTAATTTATTAAATCTAAGACCTTGTAATTTTCCCAGAAAAAAATCATTTGTTCTTTAGTTCCAATACTTACCCTTATTGACTTACCAATATCTTGTTTGTTTTCCATACCTCTGATAAGAATCCCTTTTTCTCTCATCTGTTGTATTAAAATTTTAGGATCTTTTTTTGGCCAAATTAAGAAATAATTACCTCCACTAAAGTGAGTTCTGATTTTTGTTGATTTAAATTTAATTAAAATCCATTCCCTTGCTTTTTTTACTTCTAAAACATAATTATCAATATATGATTTGTCTTTCAGTGCTGCTAATGCTGCTGTTATAGCAAAGCTATTGACATCATATGGTCCTGTAACTTTGTTAATGCACTGAATTAAACTTTTGTTACCAAAAGTAAAACCAATTCTTAAACCAGCTAAACCTGCTGTTTTTGAAAGAGATTGGATTATTAGTATATTTTTATTCTTTTCAAAATCTATTGATTCAAGAAGACTATCTCCACTAAATTTTTCATATAATTCATCAACAATTATTAATGAATCGGAGTTGATATTAGCTAAGTTAATTATTTCTTCAGAGCTTAAAACCGTACCCGTTGGATTATTTGGATTGCAAATAAATATTAACTTTGGATTATGTTTTATTATTTTTTCCCTAAATTCTTCGATGGGGAATAGAAAATTTTCTCCAACGTAAGAACAACTTATTTTCTCCATTCCTCGCATTTCTGCACAAGGAGAATAGTAACCAAAAGTTGGATTTGTTGTTAGAAATATTTGATCTTTTTCTCCAAAGCAATTGAAAATTGCATTTATAGCTGCATCTGCTCCATTAAAAATTCCGATTTCATCATTACCAAATTTTCTTGAATCAAGATATTGATCACATAAAAATTTTTTTAAAAAATTATATTCTGGATAAATTGAAATCTCATCTAATTTTATCGCTTGTAATGCCTCTAAAACCTTAGGACTTGGACCTAAAGTATTTTCATTAAAGTCTAAGCGGAGTAAATTTCTTCTATTTTCTAAAGGTGCAGAGTAAGACTGCATATTTATTATTTCTTCTCTTGGTTTTGGGAAAAGATTATTTGATGGATCAAAATCATTCATTACATTCTTTCTAAAGTTTCAATTCCTAGAAGATCTAAGCTTAATTTTAGTGTTTTTGCAGTTAGGTCACATAAATTAAGTCTAGAAATTTTTATATTTTTTTCTTCTTTGAGGATTGGAACTTGATCATAGAATCTATTAAAAGTCTGACATAGCTCGAACAGATAATTGCATAGTCTATTTGGCATTAAGTCTTTTTCAATAGAGATTATCACTTCATCGAACCTAAGTAATTTTCTTATAAGTTTCCACTCAGATTTATGTTCATAATTTATGTATTGAAAATCTTTAGAGTCATAAAAAAAATCATTTTTTCTTTTAATTCCTGAAATCCTTACAAGTGTATATAACAAATATGGAGCAGTATTTCCATTAAGGGAAAGCATTTTATCAAAACTAAATTGATAATTAGAAATCCTATTTTGACTTAAATCTGCATACTTAACAGCTCCTAATCCAATAATTCTTGAAGTATTTGCAATAAATTCTTTGGTCTCGTAACGATCTTCATCTTCTAATCTTTTCAATAAATCTTCTTTTGCTCTTCTAACCGCTTCTTTTAATAAATCTTTTAGACGTATTGTTTCACCTTCTCTTGTCTTTAGTTTTTTGCCATCAATTCCTTGGACTAACCCAAAAGGGACGTGGTCTACTTGACACTTATCTGGGATCCATTTTGCTTTTTTTGCAACTTGAAAAACTGCAGCAAAATGATTTGCTTGTCCATGATCGGTTACATAAATAATTCTTGAAGCATCATCCCCATTTGGAGCTTTATTGAATCTGTATCTTATGGCAGCAAGATCTGTGGTGGCATAATTAAAACCGCCATCTTTTTTTTGAATAATTAGCGGTAAAGGTTTACCTTCTTTATTAGTCATCCCATCTAAAAATACACATTTTGCGCCTTGATCTTCTATTAGCATTTTTTGATAATTCAAATCCTCAATAACTGACTTTAAGAATCGATTATAAAAAGATTCACCTCTTTCTTGTATTTTTATTTTTAAATTTTCGTAGATTTCGTCAAATTCTTTTCTCGATTGATCACATAACAATTTCCAGGCTTGAATCGATTTAGTATCTCCACTTTGTAACTTTACTACTTCCTCCCTAGATCTTTTTTGGAATTCAGATTCATTATCAAATCTTTTTTTTGATGCTTTATAAAATTCAACCAAATCACTTATCTTGATCTTACCTATTTCTTCTAGATCATTTGAATATAAATCTTTGAGTTGAGTAATAAGCATTCCAAATTGTGTTCCCCAATCACCAACATGATTGAGTCTTAATACTTCATAACCTCTTAACTCGAAAATTCTAGATATTGAGTCACCTATTATTGTTGATCTTAAATGCCCCACATGCATTTCTTTAGCAATATTAGGACTAGAAAAATCTACAATAACTTTATTAGACAAACCACTATCTAAATCTTTATTAATTAAAGGTATGCCAGCCCTTTTGCATTGAATATTTGATTTTATTTCATTTATTAGAACTTCATCCTTTAATTTAATATTTATAAATCCAGGTCCTGCTATCTCTAGACTCTTGCATAATTTTGTTATGCTTTTATTTTTATATAAAATATTAACAAAATCATCAGAGATATCTCTTGGTTTCTTTTTATATATTTTTGATAAACTTAGACAAACATTACATTGATAATCACCAAACTCTTCTTTTGATGATTGTGTAATTAAATTTTTTTTAAGATTTTGGAATTCTCCTTTTTTATCATTTTTTTCAAGACTATCTAAAAGAGATTGTTCAAAGTGTTTTGTTAATTCTTTAAAAATGATTAGCATTAATTATTCAATTATTTATCTATATAGTTAATTAATATAACGCATACTTAAATCAATCCAATTGCTTTTACTAATTGAAGAACTTGTTGAAATCAAATCAATACCTTTTATTAGATATTTATCAATTTCTTTAGGGTTTATTCCAGAAACTTCTATTATCAAATTTTTATTGACTTCTTTTTTAAAGCTAGTTTTAGATAAATCTCTTAATTCTTGAACGTTTTCTTTGATTATTTCAGGGCTAAGTTCATCTAATAAGATACTATCTGCTCCTGCTAATACTGCTTCTTTTGCCTGTTCGATATTCTCAGCTTCAATTATGATATGAGTTGTAAAAGGCGAATTTAGTCGAATTCTTTTTACTGCATTATTAAGATTATCTGTCCATGCAATGTGATTTTCTTTTATCATAGCTGCATCGTATAATCCCATTCTATGATTCACACCACCTCCGCATTTGAATGCATATTTTTCAAATATTCTTAAGCCAGGAGTCGTTTTTCTAGTATCTGCTAATTTTATATTTGTGCCTTCTAACTTATTTACAAGATTCTTTGTATATGTTGATATTCCAGATAAATGCATTGCTAAATTTAAGCTGATCCTTTCACTAGCTAGCAAACTTTTTGAAGGTCCATATATTTCCACGAGTTTTTGATCTTTAACAAATTTATCTCCATCAGAGATATTAAATTTTGAACTGATATTTGAATCAATTTTTTTAAAAATTTCTTTTATAATATTAATTCCGCAAAATATACCATCTTCTTTTGCAATCCAATATGCATTACCATTCTCTTCTGTAATAGAAGAACTTGTTAGATCGCCTCTTCCTATATCTTCATCGATCCAATTATCAATGATCTTACTTATTATTGGAGTATTTAAATCCACTAAACTAAAAAATAATTAATTAATAAAAATTCAACTGAAGTTAGAGAATTAACTATATATCACTATGTAATTTAACTCAAATTTATTTACCAATACAAAACTTAGAAAAAATATTATCTAGAAGTTCCTCTGTTAATTCTTGACCAGTTATTTTAGATAAGTTTTGAATTCCATCTCTCAGTTCTATAGATAACAAATCAAATGGCAATTTATTTTTAATTATTTCATCAGTATCATTTAAATTAGATAGGCAAGCAGACAAATTCCTTATATGTCTTTCGTTTAAAAATATATTTATATTTTCTACTTGTTGTAATCCGCATTTTTTTATAATTGTGTCGATTAATAATCTTTCACCATCATTATTCTTAATGCTCATAAGAATTGTGTTTTTTAACTCATTTGAATTAATATTTTTAGAATCAATTAAATCTTTTTTATTGCCCAAAATAGTAATTAATTTCTCTTTGGGGATTTCTTTTATTATTTTTTTATCTTCTTCATTAAATCCTTCTTCAAGACTATAAATATAAATTATAAAATCTGACTCTTTAATTTTCCCAAAACTTTTTTTAATTCCAATACTTTCAATTTGTTCATGAGTTTCTCTTATGCCAGCAGTATCAATTATTTTCATTGGAATGTCATTAATAGTTAAATTAACTTCAATAATATCTCTAGTTGTTCCAGGAATATTAGTTACGATTGCCTTCTCTTTTTTTGCAAGCAAATTTAATAAAGAGCTTTTACCAACATTTGTTTTGCCTATGAGCGCAATTGATATTCCATTGTGAATATATGAATTTCTTTTTGCATTTTCTATTAGTAATTCTATTTTTTCCTTTACTTTTTTAATGTTTTTTAGATATTTGGTGTTATCAAAATCTTTGAAGTCTTCTTCAAAATCAACTCTCGCTTCTATCTCGCAAAGTTGATTTATAAGGTCATTTTTAATATCATCAATTTTTTTCTTTATTTCTCCTTGAACCCCGCTAAAAGCTAACTCTGCTGATCTGATATTACTTGCGTTAATTAATTGATTAATTGACTCGGCTTGAGTAAGGTCTATTTTCCCATTGAGAAAAGCTCTTTGACTAAATTCTCCTGGGTTTGCAAGTCTAACTTTAGAATTACTAGACAATAATATCTTTAGAACTTTATTTACTAAGATGATTCCTCCATGGCAATGTATTTCGACAATATCCTCTCCCGTTAAGCTATTTGGTGATTTCATTACTAAAATTAAAACCTCATCTATAAATTTATTTTTTTTATTTTCCTGAATAAAACCGTGAAAAACTCTATGTGATTGCCATGCATATTTAGATTTAGTTTGAACAATCTTTTTACAAGAATTTATTGAGTCTTTCCCTGATACTCTTATTATCGCAACTCCTCCTTTCCCTATACTTATAGCTGAAGCAATTGCGGCTATCGTATCTTCTGTAGTAACTATCGAATCCATCTCTCGCTTTGTTATAGATAATTAAGTAAGATTATCAAGAATTTAATTTTGAATTTTTCTTTCTGAATGAGATCTAAAAGAGATATTACCTATAAGAAAATTCTATCATTATTTAGGAGTCAGAATGGAAGCCCTTTCTTTAATGCTAAAGGTTTAGCTATAGGGGTATTTAGTGGCTGCTTTCCTTTTTTTGGGTTTCAGACTTTAATAGGGGTATTTTTTGCGAAAATAGCTAAGGGCAATATTGTTCTAGCTGCAATTGGTACCTGGATCAGCAACCCCTTTACTTATATTCCACTTTATTATTTTAACTATAAAGTTGGTTCGATTTTTTTAAATACATCTTCTAATAAAATTCTTGAAAAAAGTTTAGTTATTGATGACTTATGGAAACAAGGTAGAATATTTTCCTTAAAATTACTCTTAGGTTCATCTTGTGTAGGTTTTTTATTAGCTTTGATTTGCGGCAGTATTGTTTTCTTTATCTACAAGATAAAAAGTAAAAGATAGATTGATCTGATTGTAGTATTAACTTTGTCCAACTCTGGCAATATCTAAAACATCTGCCATTGATTTAATTTGTTCAATTGTTTTGTGAAGTTGGTTATAACTTTCTAGACCTACACAAAGATTGATAATAGCTGGTTTACCATAAGCAGTTTTAACGTTGGCATCGCTAACGTTTATACCTTTATCAGATAACCTCATAAGAATATCTTTTAGAACTCCAACTCTATCAATTACTTCTATTCGCAGTTGAATTGGAAACTTATTATCGCCAGTTTTATTATCTTGATTCCAACCAACAGGTAATCTTCTTTCTATTGGAATTGGCATTACATTTTCACAATCTGCCCTATGTATAGTTATACCGTGGTTGCCGAGAGATACAGTTCCAATAATATC
>CACLFQ010000027.1 GCA_902606255.1 uncultured Prochlorococcus sp. | reverse complement strand
CATCGCAGATTGCAATCAAAGCATGTGATAAATTTAATTTTATTTTGGTTTATTGAATTCAACTAATGATTTCTGGTTAATTGACTCCAATTTTGTAGGGGTGATGCATTTCTACAAAGATAAAGATCATTCTGATAAATCTATTGATTATATGTTTATTGAAGAAGGAATTATTATGGGAATTCATGGAGAAAATCCTCCATTAATGAAAACTAGAAAAAAAATTGTTATCGAAGAAGCAAGATTACTATGGCAAAAATTGTTAAATGAAGGCTGGCAAAAAACCAATAAAAAATGGTGAGGAAATTCTACAAAAACTTTTTAATTTCAGAAAATAAATGAACCTTTAGGGTATAGCCTGGAAATTTTTTCCTTTTGTAAATATTTCTTTTTTTTGATGTCGTTTTCATATCTTCTCAACATCATTAGATAGTTTGTAAATCCAAAAATTACTAAAAAGATAATAAATCTTATTCCTGCCTCAAAGTTCATATGAGTATTAATCTTTATTTTAATCTGACAATTACTAATCAAAAATCAATCGGTATTTATATCTAATTAAAAAGTCTAAGGAAATATTTTTTTGATTTTACTGCATAAAAAATACATAACAAAAGTAATATTAAAATTGCACTAAAGCTTCCTATTGGGTTTGGAATATTTTGTGTAAAAGGTCCCGCTAAAAAAGAAGGTGTATTTTCTTTGAATTCTATCAATCCGTTATTTATAAAAAACCAAATACCCACAAGTCCTCCATGAATTCCTATGCAATTCCATAGAGAACCTTTATCTCTAATTTTTACTAATGATAGAAATATCCCAAGTAAAATAAATCCTAAACGTAATCCTATTATGTTCCAAAAGATCTCATTAGATAAATTATGAACAAAGCTAAAAACTATAGCTTGTAAAGCTATTGATATTTTTGTACCATATTCAAATTTTAATTCTTCTAGTAACCAGCCTCTAAAAATTATTTCCTCTGCGAATCCAACCCCTAATCCAAGTGCAATAGAATTTAACAATATGATAGGCGAGAATTCACCTATCCAAGAAATATAATTTTTTTGCAATAGTGGTACCAGAATTAGAATTATTAAAACTAAAGCAAATAAAATACCTTTAGAAAAATTGACAAAGTTTTTTAAGAATTTGTCTTTAGTTATCCCAATAAGAACCCAAGCACTTGATTTGTTTCGTTTAATATAAAACCAATATGGGAGTAAAAAGATAAAAAGTAAGAAAGTAATAATAGTACCAATTAAGGATAAATTTTCTTCTTCAAAATTAAACAATAAAAGTGGCTGAGATAAAGCCCAGCCAATGCCATAAAGAATTGGAATGAAAAATATAGTTGATAAAAATCTTGGTCTTAAAAGAAGAAAACTTTTAATTAATATCATTAAATTTTTCATTTTAGTTTGAATATTAATTAACCCCAGCCTTTGCCTTTTATTATTCTAACTACTTGTTCAAAAAGTTTTAGCTTTTTCTTTTTACTATAGTTTATGTTTTTTGAAAGATTAGATAAATCTTTATAAAAATGCCGAGTTATTTTATCTTCTTTATCACTAGGCCATAGTAAGTCTGAGCCCTCTTCATATTCTTCTTTATATCTTTCTTTATTCAAATTTTTATTTATATCGTAATAATTTAAATTTTACTTATTGCAAATGCATAAAAGTGATGTTTATTAAATTTGTGTATTTATTTAAAATTTATGCTGATTAATCTTTCAACTTTAATTTTTACATTATTATCTCCATTGCTTATTTTTGCAGTAATAGTATCGGTTTACTTATTTCATTAGGAAGTATTTATCTAATAGACTTAATTAATTTAAGGGTGTATTATGCCTACTTTTTCTAATGCAAATGATAAAACTGCAATTATCGCCATTAGTGTTAAGATCTTGTTTTTTTTGATGAAATCCATAATGCATATTAATAATCTATTTATTAAATTCTTATATAAGATAATAAATAATTAAAAATATTATAACAATTACGATGGAACCTATATATGTAGGAGATTTACTTACCTCAATAGCTTCTCATAAAAAGATTATTGAAAAATATTATAAAGGTATAAAAGAAGGGAAATTTTATGAAGAACCTATTGGCGAAGATTTTTTTTATTCCCCCGATTGGTAAATATGCTTACTACAAAAATAACTTTTGCCTTGGCAAATTGGATTAGAGAGTGGCGTAAGTGCCTGGATTAAGAATCCTTCTATTGATGAGTGTGTAAAATTTGTTCAGTGGAAATTGGAAGATTATAAACTTTCTGATAGTGATAAAAGAATAATTGAATCTATTTTGCTCTATGAATCTAAATAACTAAGGATTATAGAATTTAATTTTTATATTTATCTATAAAAAGCAAAGGATTATTAAAATTCTCTTACAAGTTAAGAAAAAAGTAAATCAGCATATTTACGGATTTACTGAAAATATAAAAAGGAGTAATTTATAAATGTTGAGTTCGGAGGCAATCTAAATGATTGATAGTCCGCCTGAAATTTAGCAAATTCCAAAATATAGGAAGCGTATTCCTGAGAATGGGATTATTCGAAAATTAAAGTTCAATCAATTAGTCTGATAAGACTTCGCTTTATAATTACTAGCGACAATAGGGACTGAAATTATCGAGAGAAATCCCCGAATTCACGTATTCTAGGTTTATGAGTAAATAGACTTTAAAATATGTAATTTTATATCCTGTAAGAAGGAAATCAAATATTAAAAAGGACTGTACAAGCAGTCCTTTTTTTGTTTGACAAATTACTTCTAAACTAGACTTCTTTTTGGATAGTATGGATAAATAAAGTGATTAAAAATATTTCAAAATGAAAGATCAAGTCTTGTTTCCGAAAATTGAAGTACGTGAAAAGGGTTTTTTACAGGTAAGTGATATTCATACTATATATTGGGAAAGATCTGGCAATCCAAATGGCAAAAAAATACTTGTTATTCATGGAGGCCCAGGAGGAGGAAGTCAACCAAGATATAGAAGATACTTTGACCCAGATAAATTCGATATTATTCAATTTGACCAAAGAGGTTGTGGTTCTTCAAATCCTTTCTCAGAATTAAAAGAAAATACGACTAATCATTTAGTTGATGATATTGAGAAATTAAGGATTCTTTTAAAAATAGATACTTGGCATTTGTTTGGTGGATCTTGGGGCTCAACACTTTCACTTATATATGCAATTAAAAATCCCTCAAGAGTTATGAGCTTAACTTTGCGAGGAATATTTTTATGTAGAAAGTTTGAATTATTATGGTTCTATCAATATGGTGCAAGTGAGATATTCCCTGATGAATTTGAAGAATACATTTCTGTAATACCAAAAGAAGAAAGAAATGATTTGATAAGTTCTTTTTATAAATATCTAACATCTTCAGATTCGAATCTTAGATCAAAAGCTGCAGCAGCTTGGACAAAATGGGAACTCTCAACTAGTCATTTAATAAATAAAAAATTCGATTTTGATAAGTCCCAAGTTAATTCTTTTTCAGATGCCTTTGCAAGGATAGAATGTCATTATTTTATTAATAATATTTTCTTAGAAGATGATTTTATTTTGAAAAATATAAAAAAAATAGAATCGATTCCAACAAAAATAATTCAAGGTAGGTATGACGTTGTATGTCCTGTTAGGAGTGCTTGGGATCTAAATAAGAAATTAAAGAATTCTGAATTAATTATTGTTAATGATGCTGGTCATTCAATGAGTGAAAAAGGTATTAGTATCGAATTAATAAAAGCTGTAAAAGGAATTCAGAATCTCTAAAAGAGAGAATATTCCTTTAAAGATTAAAGGCCATTATCTTCAATATTTTGTGCAATACTCCTAAGAAGTTCGACTATATCAGAATCTTCGCATTGAGTATCTTCTTTAAGCAAAATGCACTCGTCTCTAATACTTACATTAGTACTCCACCATATACCTGAACTATTGGTATCGTCCCATTCAAATCTTTCAGACATAATTAATAAAATCTAATCAATACATTAAAGCTTGCATTACTTCATCGTGGATTTTATATATTGAATTTCAAAATTTAAAAAACTTTCCTATGCACTAATAAGGAATATGGAAATTGCTAACAATAAAATTTAGAAATTTAATTCGTATTGTATTTCCTTTTCCTTAGAAACAATTTTTTTATTATTTATATTTTTTCTAAGCCTATTTCTAGATCCATGTTTTAAATAAATTTCTTTTGAGATATCCCAATATCCATCCTTTTTAGTGATTTCCTTAATTTTGTTTTTAGCAGTTTTAGTGCTAACTGGGATGTCAATTATTGGTCTTATGTAATTAATTTGTTCATATTCTTCTTTATTAAATTTAGATAATAGCCATGGTTCATGAATGAAATTAAGTGATAAATCCTTTAATTCTGGTATCCATTTTTTTATAAATTTTCCTTGAGGATCATGATCTTTTCCCTGCTTAATAGGATTATAAATTCTATTGGTATTTATAGATGTAGTTCCAGATTGCATTTGGCATTGGTTCCAATGTATTCCAGGCTCATAATCTACAAATTTATTTGCCAATTCAGAACCTGAATCTTGCCATGGTAGCCATAAATTATAGCTAGCAAAAGACATTAACATAGCTCGCATCCTGAAATTAATCCATCCATTGAAATTTAATGAGCGCATACATGCATCTATAAAAGGAAAGCCAGTATTACCTGAACTCCATAAATGTAGTAATTCATTATTTTTTTCTCTAATATTTTTAAAAAAAGGATGGAATTCTCTAAACTCTAGTTCTGGTTCACTTTCAAGTTTCTGAATAAAATGGCAATGCCAAGTTAATCTACTTTTTAACATCCTTGAATTGTTGTTTTTTGATATATTTGCCTTATTAAAAATTTCTTTTAATGAAATGCATCCCCAACAAATATATGGGGATAGTCTTGTACAACTATCAAATGATTTTTCTGGGCTAGAAATATCTTTTGAATAAGAATCTAATTTATTACTAAAGAAGTATTGCATTCTCTCTAAACCTTTCTTTCTTCCACCTTGCATTCTTCCTGGACAAGTTTCTTTTTTAAAGGGAAAAATTACGTCTGAGGGTATTTCTCCAACATCAAAGTTAATAGAATTAATTCTCAATGGAGCCTTAAAAAAGTTTTTTTCGGAATTTTTTTGCCACTTTTTATACCAATTATCCCTATCTAAATTGCCTCTAAAAACTGAAAATTGAAGAAATTCCTTCCAAATGATATTTTTTCTTAAAGCCCATTTTCTTATTTTTTGATCTCTTTTATAAGTAAGCCAATCTCCAGTTTCTTGATGGCTATATATGCCCTTGATTTTAAATTTTGAACTAATTTCATCAAAAATATTAATAACATTTCCAGTCCTAATAATTAATGTTTGTCCAATAGCAGCAAGTTCATTTCTTAAATCTAATAGACTTTCTTTGCAAAATTGCCATTGTCTAAATGAATGAGTATTTTGGCTCCAAATATCTAACTCAATAATGTAAATAGGTAAAATATCACTATCTTTTATAGCCTCACAAAGAGCTTCGTTATCAAAAATTCTTAAATCTTTCTTAAACCATAAGATATTTATTTCTTTCATAATTTTTTCTTTAAATCCTAGAAGAATAAGATTAAGTTTGTAGGTAAAAAATATAAAAAATTTTACAATAACTAAAAAATCAAAAAAATGAAAATAACAAAAAAACTTTGGGAGGATAATTATGAGATTGCTTTACTAAGTTTAAATACAAAATTTGTTCAAGGTTTAAAGAATGGAAGTCTACCTAAAAATATATTTCAAGAATATTTAGCTCAAGATTATTTCTTTTTAGAGACTTTTGCTAAGGCATATGGTCTTGCAGTTTCAAAATCAAAAGATAAGTACTCAATAAGGATGTTAAGTGAACTTCTAATGGGAGTTTCAGAGGAGTTAATACTTCATGAAACTTATGCAAAAGAATGGGATATTGATTTGTCTAATAACTATATAAAAAAAGCTACTAAAAATTATACAGATTTCCTTGACGATACTTCTAAGAGACTTAGTTCAGTTGAAATAATGTTTGCAATGACTCCATGTATGCGACTTTATTCTTGGATAGGTAAAAGTTTGTATAAGGAAAATTATGACATTAAATATAAAGAATGGATAATTACTTACTCTGATCTGAGCTTTGAAAATTTAGCAAATTCACTGGAAAATCTTATTGAGAACAACAAAGAATCATATGATATTAACCAGGCAAAATATTTATACAAAAGAGCAATGGAATTAGAGTTGGATTTTTTTAATGCATATTCAGATTTCTAATTTAAATTAAAATTTATTTATAGTACTTTCAAAATCGAGTTAATCAAATTATGTATTCTAAAATTGCACTTACTATAGGAGGAAGTGACTCCGGAGGAGGAGCAGGTATCCAGGCTGATCTGAGAACTTTCATGGCACTTAAAGTACATGGATGTTCTGTTATTACGTGCATTACTGCACAAAATAGTATTGATGTTACATGCGTTGAAGCAGTAGAGAAGAATACTTTATTAAGTCAGTTAGATACTTTATTTGTTGATTTTGGTATTGATGCCTTAAAAACCGGAATGTTATTAAATGAAAGGATAATTAATAATACTGCTTCAAAATTAAATACATATAAAATAACCAAAATTATTGACCCAGTAATGGTTACAAGAACTGGTTCTAAATTACTTGAAGATTCTGCGATTAATGCTTATAAAAAACTTCTATTACCAATTGCGGATTTGGTAACTCCAAATATTTATGAAGCAAATCTACTTTCTGGTTTAGAAATAAGGAGTGAAGAAGATATCGAAAATTCTGCAATAAATATTATTGGTCTTGGAGCTAAAGCTGTACTTATAAAAGGTGGCGGTTTAAAAGATATGAAAGGGAAGGATTTTTTTCTTGACTTAAATGGTAGAAAAGAGTGGCTCTTTAATAATTTTATAAATACAAAAAATACCCACGGTAGTGGCTGTACTTTGAGTGCTGCTATTTGTGGATACAAAGCTCTAGGTTTTGATCTACTTGATTCCATACAAAAAGCTAAATTATTTGTTGAGAAATCTTTAGAAAATTCTTATAAAATAGGATCTGGCCCTGGTCCCTTAGGTCATCATTAATTATTTATAGAAGTGGGGTTAGAACCACCATTTTCTGTAGGGCTTTTTTAAAAATAAGATTTCTTCAGTCTCCCATCCTCCCTCTAACCACTCAAGATGCTCAAGCAATAAAGACTCACTTTCCCTTTTGCTTAATTTCCCAATTCTATTAGCAATACCATCGAACCTTACTTTCATCAATTCCTCAATCTTGATGTTATTCATAGGTTAAATAATAAATTTTTTCTACTCTTACTTGTATAGATTTTCTTGTCAACGATTTAATTTTATTTGTTTACTAGCAGTTCTTAAATATGTATTAAATACAACTTTTTGAAATAGATAGTAATTAAGACTTATTCACATAGATTTAATTAAAGTCTAATTTGTATAAAAATACTCTAACTATGAATAAAGAAGAAACAGCAAAGCAAAAAATTATTTTAAATGTAGGCTATTGTGAAACGACCTCTGAATGGCTCAATAGAATTATTACTGAACTGGCAGATGAAAATAAAAATTTTGTAGATTTGTCAGTTATTTGTGCTTAAGTTTTTAGAAAATATTTTTTATTTTGATTTATTTTGAAGTTGTCATTAATTTTAAGAGAAATTTAAAAGATATTTTTGTAAAGTGAATCCTAATCAAAAAAACATAGAAATAATTAAACAATTTAATTTATCTCCTCATCCTGAAGGTGGATGGTTTAGAGAGATAGTGAGGAGTAAGAATTCTCTAATAAGGGAAGATGGCAAAAGTAGAAACTTTATTACGGGAATTTATTATCTTTTGGAGAGAGATGCAAAAAGTGCTTGGCACAGAATAAAAAATGCAGATGAAATTTGGATTTATCTTAGGGGCGATCCTCTGAATTTATGGTGCCTAGATAATGATAATAAGTTAATAAGAAATTTAATTTTAGATTCCAATAATCCCGTAGAAATGATCTCATCTGGATATTGGCAAGCTGCAAAAAGTACAGGCGAATTTACTTTAGTGAGTTGTTGTGTTGGCCCGGGCTTTGATTTTAAGGATTTTGAATTGCTCAGAAATACAAATCATACTTCTAGATTAGATAAAGCAATTAATGATCTTATTTGAGACATTTTTTAGTTTATATTTTTGAAATTATCCTTTAGATTTATATGGCTACTTAATCAATCTATATTTAATGAATCAAAATTCTGTCAAAACAATTGGTATTAATGATGAACCAAGAAAAGATTCACACTTAGTATATGTAAATCAGGCTGATGGATTAAAAGGTATCCTTAATACGGATTTTGATGAATGGTCTAATTTTGATAGTTGGGAAAGTATTTCAGTTCAGCAATGGATTTTTTT
>CACLFQ010000026.1 GCA_902606255.1 uncultured Prochlorococcus sp. | reverse complement strand
CCTCATTCTGTCCTAAAGATAATCCTAATGGAACATTTCCTCGGCCATCAGTAATCCCTACAACAATAACTTGACCTATATCTCCTGTTGAAAGAGCATTTTTTGCTACCTTTGCTGATTGTGTTAGTCCATGTGCCAAAGGAGATCCACCGCCACAAGGCATTGTTTCCAACCTTCTTTTTGCAGCGGTTATTGATCTTGTTGGAGGCAAAAGCACCTCTGCCTGATTACCTCTAAAAGGAATAAGAGCTACTTCATCTCTATTCTCATATGCCTCTGTTAAAAGTCTTATTACAGCCCCTTTGGCGCTTTGCATTCTATTTAAAGCCATAGAGCCACTAGCATCGACCAGAAAAATTACTAAAGCTCCCGCCTTTTTTTGAAGAAGCTTTGCCCTAAAATCATTTTCTTCAATAACTATTGATTTATTAGGATTCCTTAATCTTCTCGATTTTTGATAAGGGGCAGCAGCTCGAAGGGTAGCATCTACAGCAATTCTTTTTACTTTACCTCTTGGGATAATAGGTTTTACATATCTTCCTCTACTGTCACTAAATATGACTGATCTACTCCCGCTATTTCCCGCTTTAGCTTTAGCCGATGAAAAAAGCAATAAATCAGGATCAACCATACATGCCTCAGGATCTAATATGAATTCCTCAGGTATTTCGGGAGTAGATTCTTCTTCTCCATCAGAATTATCTTCCTCTTGTTCTTGCTCTTGATTATCATCATTTTCATTAGCCTCAGGTTCAGACTCTTCATTATTTGATTGAGGTGGAGGTGGTGGACTCTGATCCTCTGGAGGGGGTGGTTGAATATCATCATCTTCTGGAGGTATTTGCATTGCTCGTGGAAGAATAACTAACCTTACTGCGACTTTTAGGTCTTCAGAATTTACATGCTCATCGCCTCGAAGAGCTGCATTCGCCTTTGCTACTTTTACTGCAAATAATTCAGATCTATGTCCTTCTACTCCTCCTCTGAGAGCTTCATTTACTAAATAGGTTATTTGCTCTTTTGTTATCTTGACATCTTTTAACCATTGCCTTGCCAAAATTAATTGAGTGGATAAATTATCAGATTCTTCGGACCATTTTTCTGAAAATTTAATATTATTTTCTGCGTGTGATAAAACAGATTTTGTTATCTCAACTCTTTGAGCATTATCAATAGATTGATCTGCGGAAAGCACAATTGCAAAACGATCTAAAACATGATCTCTTAAAGCACCTTCTTCAGGATTATAAGTTGCTATTAATAGTGACTTACAAGGATGAGAAAGACTTAAACCATCTCTTTCAATATTATTTTTCTCTCTTCCTGTAGCTTCAAGAATTAAATTTACAATGCCATCATCCAATAGATTTATATCGTCTACATAAAGTACACCTCTATGAGCCTCTGCCAAAATTCCAGCCTGAAAAATTTGTTCCCCCGTACTTAATGAGGCAGCGACGTCAATAGATCCAACAAGTCTGTCTTCAGTTATGCCAATAGGAACTTGAATAAATGGTGCTTCTCTCACTTTTTTTGGAATTTCTTCAATTTGCTTCAAATAATCACTTCCAATTACCTCCTCTAACAACTTATTAGTACTAATATCCCATTCCTCTGGTTTATCTGGATCTAGGTTTCTTCCAATAGGTCTTAATGAAGTATTACTATTTATCTTATTTAGCTTTTCCAGTATTGATTCGTTATCTAATACCTCTATAGGAGGGAGTAAAGTATGCAACCCCCTTGCTAATACTGACTTACCAGTACCTCTTCCACCGGCGATAATCACTCCTCCTAAACTGGGATCAACTGCTGCCAAAAGCAAAGATAATTTCAATAAGCTATGACCTGTAATTGCTGCCAAAGGAAAAGCTCTAAAAGAATCCTTTGACTTCATTAAATCTTTTATTTCTCCTTTTTCTTTTAACTCGGGGTTCAAAATCAATTTAAAAATGCCTGATATAGAATTTATCCAATAACTTTGTTTTTTGTAGTGGAATTATCAAATCTTAATATCAAAAATGGACTATGTATATCCCTCGGAGCAAATATTGATAGTAAATTCGGAAGCCCTTTTGAGTCACTATTAATTTGCAAACCAAAAATAGAAGAAATAATAAATGAGTGGGGAGATAATTCCAACAAAAAAAAAGAAGAGAAAAGAAAATTTCATGCAAACTTTTTTTGGTCTTCAATTTATGAAACATTACCTCATGGCGTTGAAAATGAGCAGCCAAATTATTTAAATACTCTATTGCTCATAAAAAGTAATTCTTTTCCAAAACCATCAAATAAAAAGGCGAAATTACTTTTAAAAGAGCTAAAAAAGTTAGAAAGATTTTTCGGGAGAGAAAAGTCCCCAAAGGGTAAGAAATGGCTATCAAGATGTCTCGACTTAGATATTCTCTGGTGGGAAGATTTTCACACGGTGGACGAGGAATTAACATTACCTCACCCTAGATTCATCAATCGGAATTTCGTTATTACGCCACTATCTGAGATCTTAAGTAGAAGCCAAAAAATCAAAAAGTTTGATGACCCCAAATGGTCTATTTAATAATTTACAAAACCAAAAAATAACTGTTAAGCTAATCCTATTTAAAAATTATGGGCAATAAAAACCTGATAAAAAGATCCATTTTCAAAGAAAAAATATCTGAGTTAAAATCTAAAAAATTTATTTTCGAAATAAATAAAATAGAGCTTCCAAATGGACATGAAGGTGAATATGGATACATTAAGCATCCTGGCGCTGCACTTGCTGTACCTATCACAAAAGACAATAAAGTTATCATTCTTCGGCAATATAGATTTGCTGTTTCAAGGTATTTATTGGAATTTCCAGCAGGTACATTAGAAATAGGAGAAACACCTATTGATTCAATTAAAAGAGAAATACAAGAAGAGACTGGATTTAGTGCAACCAAATGGGATGAACTAGGAATTCTTGTCCCTGCTCCTGGTTATGCAGATGAAGAAATTTATTTATTTTTAGCGCGTGATTTAAGCAAACTAAATTCCGAAGTTAAAGGAGATTTAGATGAAGATATAGAAGTATTAATTTTAGATCCCGACGAACTAGATAATCTTATCTCAAGTGGGGATGAAATTCTTGATGCAAAAACTGTGACAGCTTGGTTCAGGGCTAAACAATTTTTAAATCAATTATGAATAAACCCAGAATACTTTTTTGGCATAGAAAGGATTTAAGATTATTTGATAATCAAGCTTTAATCAAAGCATTTTCATTATCAAACGCTATTACTTCAACTTATATATTTGATAAAAATTACTCGCACGACTTTAATGCAAATTCAAGAGCTTGGTTTTTAGGAAATTCGCTTCAAGAATTAGGAAATAATTGGGAAAAAATGGGTAGTAGACTAGTTATTGAAGAAGGCGATCCAATATTAATAATTCCTCAATTAGCAAAGATAATAGATGCTAAATTTGTTTTTTGGAATAAATCAATTGAACCTTATGAGATTAATCGAGATTTAGAAATTAAAAAAAATTTAAACGAAAAACATATTCAAGTTATTGAATCTTGGGATCACTTATTAGTAGAACCTTTAAAAATATTTTCAGGGAATAACAAACCTTATTCGGTTTATGGACCTTTTTATAAAAACCTTAAATCAAAAATGAATTTATTAGGTTCATATGATCAAGATAAAGTGATTTTCCAATTTAAAGATATAGATAATAAACTCAAAGAAAATAAGAAAATAAATTCATCTGATTCTGTTCTAAAGAAATTTCTCAAAAATATCAAATTTACTGGTACGAATATTTGCCCATGTAGACCTGGTGAAAATGCTGCAGAAACATTATTAGAAAACTTCATTAACGAAAAGAAAATATATTCTTACAATTCTGCGAGGGATTTACCTTCCCATAATGGGACATCTTTTTTAAGTGCATCTCTCAGATTCGGGACCATCAGCATTAGAAAAGTTTGGAATGCCACATTAAATCTAAATTCAGATTTTGAAAGTCATGAAAATTCCATATCAATTGAAACTTGGCAAAAAGAACTTATTTGGCGTGAATTTTATCAACATTGCTTATTCCATTTCCCAGAGTTAGAGAAAGGTCCATATAGAAAAAAATGGGATAAATTTCCGTGGCAAAACAATAATGAATGGTTTCAATATTGGAGCAACGGAGAGACTGGAGTACCTATAGTGGATGCTGCAATGCGTCAACTAAATAATACAGGCTGGATGCATAACAGATGTCGTATGATAGTCGCTTCATTTCTGGTAAAAGATCTTATATGCAATTGGCAAATGGGCGAGAAAAAATTTATGGAGACTTTGGTTGATGGAGATTTAGCTGCAAATAATGGGGGATGGCAGTGGAGTGCCAGTAGCGGTATGGATCCAAAACCACTTAGAATTTTTAATCCATATACCCAAGCAAAAAAATTTGATCCTATTTGCGAATATATAAAATATTGGATTCCAGAATTATCTAAAGTGTCAAATTCAGACCTATTAAATGGGGAGATATCTAATTTAGAAAAAAATAATTATTCAAGTCCTATTGTCAATCACAACATACAACAAAGATTATTTAAGTCACTTTATGCTGAAATTTGAATTTCCTCTATACAATTCTTTAATACTTCATTTAAATTTTCTGCTACATAAACTTGCTCTTCATAAGATATTTCAGGAAACATTGGAAGACTAAGAACTTCTGTACAAATTCTCTCTGTATTTATGAGTTTTGTTCTGGAAAAATTTTTATTTTTGTAAGCTATTTGTGCGTGTATTGGAATTGGATAATAAATAATTGAATTAATACCTTTTTCAAAAAGTTGTTGTTTTACCAAATTCCTTAAGGAATAGTATTTTTTGCAATCAGTATTAAATAAATTTGAAAAATCTTCATTTAAAAAATATTTATCGTTTCTTAATTTGATTACAAATTGATTCCAAGAATGCGAAATTGAATCAGAGCTAATTTTTGGAAAACTAATAAATGGATTTTTTTCTAATAAATTAAGATAATTATTGGCGATTTTCTGACGATTATTAATCCACTTAGAAATATATTTAATTTTGATATTTAATATGGCGGCTTGAATAGTATCAAGTCTGCTGTTATATCCAATTTGAGTATGGTGATATCTTATTGGGCTACCATGAACAGCTAGTTCTCTAATTTTTTTGGCGATTTTCTGATCTGAAGTTGTTACTGCCCCACCATCTCCAGCAGCTCCTAAATTTTTAGTAGGGAAAAAGCTAAAACAACCTATATCACCGATACTACCAACTTTGGAATTTTCCCACATTGTGCATGTTGCCTGGGCACAATCTTCGATTACTTTTAAGTCATATTTGTTAGCCAATGATTTTATTAAGGTCATATTCACTGCATTCCCAAATAGATGAACTGGCATAATTGCCTTGGTATTAGAATTTATTTCTTGTTCTATTAGTTCAGTATTAATTAGATAAGTTTCAGGATCTATATCTACCAAAATAGGATTAGCACCAACTGCACTAATAGCCTCTGCAGTCGCAAAAAAGCTAAAAGATGAGGTTATAACTTCGTCGCCCACACCAATATCTAATGCGCGCAAAGCTAAAACTAAAGCATCAGTTCCACTGTTACATCCAATAGTATTTTCAACACCAATCAGATTAGAAAAACTCTCCTCAAATTTAGCAATCTCTTGTCCTCCAATATACTGCCCCCCTTTTAAAACTTTAAAAACCTCTCTCTCAATTTCAGAGCCAATTTCTTGAAACTGCCTATTTAAAGTAAATGGAGGTATTTGCATAGTGAATATATTAACCCTAAACCATATTTGTATGGGTAAAAAAACATCTTAATTCACTTAAACCAACTCGGTTCTTTTCCAGGAGTCCATTTAATATTGCAACCTAAAGAGGGCATCTGATTTGAAGGATAAGAATTATCTTGATTCAAATCTCTTACAGCAGAGCGCAAATCTTCACCAGACAGAGGGATATTATTACCTGGTCTACTATCGTCTAATTGGCCATGATAAAACAATAAAAAATCACCATCTCCTTCATTTGAAAAAAGATAAAAATCCGGGGTGCAAGCCGCTTTTAACTCCTTAGCAAATTTTTGATTTGCATCATATAGATAAGGAAAACTCCATCCCTGCGATTGTGCTTGTAATCTCAAATTTTCAGGAGAATCTGAAGGATGAGTGACAATATCATTACTAGAAATTGCAACCGTTTGAACTGTATTTTCAATTTCTTTACTTAAAGTGAAAATTTGATTCTCAATATATTTAACAAATGGACAATGGGCACAAATAAACATTAAAAGTAAATGCCGATTATCTAGATTATGAGAATTAAAATATTGATTATTTGATGAATTAGCATTTAACATTTCGAAATTGGGTAATTGAAAACCTAATTCCAAAACCACAGAATTTGTTCTGACCATGTTTAAGTTAAATATTCTTTGATATTTGAAAATTATTGTATATTTTGCAGTAATCCGTAAAGATAGGTACTTTTATATAGGAGAATATATAGAAATAATAAACAAAATGCTTCTAAATCTAACTGGCAAAAAAATTCTTGTTACAGGAATTGCCAATAATCGTTCAATAGCATGGGGTATTGCTCAACAACTGTCAAAAGCTGGCGCAGAACTTGGAATCACATATTTACCTGATGATAAGGGAAGATTCGAATCTAAAGTTAGAGAACTAACTGAACCGTTAAACCCATCGTTATTTTTGCCTCTTGATGTTCAAAATCCAGCTCAAATTGAAGAAATCTTTAAAAATATAAAAAACGATTGGGGGCAAATTGACGGATTAGTTCACTGCCTAGCATTTGCAGGACGCGACGAATTGATTGGAGATTATAGTGCAACAAGTTCAGAGGGTTTTGATAGGGCTCTTAATATAAGTGCGTATTCGTTAGCACCTTTATGTAAAGCAGCAAAACCACTTTTTAGTGATGGTGCTGGCGTTGTTTCATTAACTTATTTAGGATCAGAGAGGGCGATTCCTAACTACAACGTGATGGGAGTTGCAAAAGCAGCTTTAGAAGCTTCAGTAAGATATCTTTCTGCAGAACTTGGGCCCGAAAAACAAGTCAGAGTTAATGCAATAAGTGCTGGACCTATAAGAACACTTGCTAGTTCTGCTATAGGTGGCATTTTAGATATGATTCACAATGTTGAAGAAAAGGCTCCTTTACGCAGAACAGTCACTCAAACGGAAGTAGGTAATACTGCTGCTTTTTTATTAAGTGATCTCTCTAGCGGTATTTCAGGCCAAACAATTTATGTTGATGCGGGTTACTGCATTAATGGAATGTAAACTAAATTTTTTGCATAAAAATGTCATCTCTAAGGCAATCTGAAATAAAAAGAAAAACGAATGAAACAGATATTTCTGTATTTATTAACTTAGATGGGAATGGGATTTCCGAGATTAAAACTGGGATACCATTCTTAGATCATATGCTTCATCAAATATCTAGTCATGGTTTATTCGATTTAAAAATAAAAGCAATTGGAGATACCCATATTGATGATCATCATACAAATGAAGATGTAGGAATCGCTTTAGGCAAAGCATTTTCAAAAGCCTTAGGAGAAAGAAAAGGAATTAGTAGATTTGGACATTTCTTTGCCCCATTAGATGAAGCATTAGTTCAGGTGACTTTAGACTGTTCCGGCAGACCACATCTATCTTATGATCTTCAATTAAAAGCTCCTAGAATTGGCAATTATGATACTGAACTAGTAAAAGAGTTTTTTATTGCCTTTGTAAATAACAGTGGTATTACTCTGCATATCAATCAAATAAGAGGAAGCAATTCACATCATATAGTTGAGGCCTGCTTTAAAGCTTTTTCACGAGCAATGAGAATGGCTACCGAAATAGATCTAAGAAGATCTGATTCAATTCCAAGTAGTAAAGGAATGCTAGAAAATCAATAAAATAGGAATTTTTTCGAATCAGCCACAATTCAGTTGATTTTTGGCGAAGATAGATATAGTAATTATTTTGTTGTGACTAATTTACAAGATAAAAAAATTGATAAAATTAAAAGCTTTAATAAAGAAGATTGGTCCAGTGCATATCAAAATGTAAAAAATGAGCTAACGAAGGAACCTCTAACAATTAGCAAAGGTAAGAATATCGAAAGTTTAAATGGAACATTATTAAGAAATGGCCCAGGGATATTAGAGAGAGGAGGACAATGGGTGCATCATCCATTTGATGGTGATGGTATGATCACATCCATAAAATTCGAAAATGGTCAGCCATTCTTAACAAATAAATTTGTAAAAACTAAAGGCTATTTAGAAGAAGAAAAAATAAATAAATTTATTTATAGGGGTGTTTTTGGGACCCAAAAAAGTGGAGGAATTATTAATAATGCATTAGATCTAAAATTTAAGAATATCGCTAATACTCATGTCGTTAAATTAGGAGATGATATTCTCGCATTATGGGAAGCCGCTGGGCCACATGCATTGGATCCTGATAGTCTTGACACTATTGGTTTAACAACATTAAAGGGGGTACTAAAGCCCAATGAAGCATTCAGTGCTCACCCCAAAACAGACCTAAACTCGAATGTATCTCCAGAAATTTTAGTCACTTTTGGAGTACAAACCGGACCCAAAAGTACCATTAGACTTATGGAATTTAATAATGCTGGTGAAAACTCTGGGGAGCTCATAGTCGATAGAAAAGATACCTTTAATGGATTTGCATTCCTTCATGATTTCGCGATTACAACAAATTGGGCAATATTCTTACAGAATGCTATCGATTTCAATCCTCTTCCGTTTGTCATGGGCCAAAAAGGGGCAGCACAATGCTTAAAGTCGAATCCAAAGAAAAAGGCAAAGTTTTTTATCATACCCAGAGAAAGTGGATTATTTAGAGGTCAGCCACCTTTAACAATCGATGCACCAGAAGGATTTGTTTTTCATCATGTAAATGCTTTTGAGAAAGATTCCAAAATCATATTAGATAGTATTTTT
>CACLFQ010000025.1 GCA_902606255.1 uncultured Prochlorococcus sp. | reverse complement strand
TCACCATAAGTACAGAACAATTTTGCTCTTTTGCTAGTTTTCTTAAAAGGGTTACTATTTCTCTTCCTGTAACGCTATCTAAAGCAGAAGTGGGCTCATCAGCTAGTAAAAGTTTTGGGTTAGCAGATAAAGCTCGAGCAATTGCAACTCTTTGTTTCTGCCCACCAGATAAGTCATTTGGCAACTTTTTATGATGATCTTCTAATCCTACTGCTGACAACCAATTCCTTGCTATTTCACGTCTTTGCAAATATGTTAAACCTTTTATCAGATCAGCTCCCATCTGAACATTTTGTTCTGCTGTTAAACATCTCAGAAGATTGTGACCTTGAAAAATCATCCCAATGCTTCTTCTAAGAATCTGACGCGTTTTCCTTGACGCTCCATTTAATTGATTATTTAATACAGTTAAATCACCACTTTGACAGGTTCTCAAGGCACCAATTAAGGTTAAAAGAGTAGTTTTACCGCATCCAGAAGGTCCTTTTAAAAGAACCAACTCTCCTTTATCAATATTTAAATTAACGTCATTAAGAACCTGTTTTTTATTTTCATTTTTTCCATAAAAGTGACTCAAATTATTTATATAAACTGTTTTAAAGTTTTTAACATTATTTTTTGATTTATTAGCTTTAACCATTAATATTTTTTTGTTAGAAAATTTCGGCAGGATCTGCGTCAACTAATTTACGCATAGCAACAGCAGCGGAGCCCATACACATTACTAGTACTAATACGAAAATTAAAATCGTTTTATCTGCATCCATTATTATTGGGAGTTTAGTAGAACTTCTTATTACTGAATAAAGTATTTGACCAGAGAAATAAGCAGGTAAATATCCAAACAATGCCAACAAAAACCCCTCTCTAGCAACTACAAAGAAAAGGGACTTAAGTCTATAACCCATCGCCAATAAGGTGGCGTACTCTGGGAGGTGGTCTGTAACGTCACTATAAAGAATTTGATAAACGACCACACACCCTACAACGAACCCCATCAAAGCTCCAAGACTAAATATAAAACCTATTGCAGTACTATTTTTCCAATAATTCTTCTCAAATTCTATAAATTGATTTTTTGTAAGAACTCGAACATCATTGGGGAGTGAGTTATTTAATATTCTTGAAATAAATTCAGGATCAGATCCTTTTTTTAGCTTTACCAAACCAATTTCTATACTTCCAGGAGGATTAGCAGGAAAAAGTCTTAAGAAGGTTTCTCGGCTAGTTATCAAATTACCATCTGCACCAAAAGATGGTCCCAACGCCACGAGGCCTTCGACAATTACTCTTTTTCCAGCAACCTCAGTTTCAACTTTTTTTTCTGATAAAAACCATTCTTCAATTGGTCCAAATTCAGGTCTAGATAGTTTGTCAAAAAGAACTCTTGATGGATTTCTCAATTTATAAGCTTTCCTTGAGAATCCATCATCTAAAAGAAGTGAATCGGAGGGATTAAAACCTAATGCAAGTATCGATCTGGTTTTAAGATTTTCGGGATTTCTCCAAAGTAAATAATTTAGATTGACGGGAGTCGTTTTTTCAACATCTTCTACTGCCAGAGTTTGAATCAGCCTTCTTTTTGGGAATCCACTCATGCTTATAGAACTTTTTGATCTAGGACTTATCAAAACGAGATCAGCATCTAATAGTTTATGAATAGTTACGCTAGTGTCAAATAAACCATCTCTGAAACCCAATTGCATAAACATCAAAATCCCAGCAAAACTTATTCCAGCTATGGCAACTGCAAGCCTCAATGGTTGCCTGGTTAATAACAACCAAGCTAATGGTATTTTTCTGAATTTTAAAAAAGAAAAACTCATTAGGGGATAAATATTGCAATCACTTTCATTCCTGCATAATTTTGCACGATATCTATAGAATCTTGATCTAGTTTTACTAGTACCTCAATAATTCGAGAATCAGCATCCCCTGTTGGATCAGTCGATAAAACTTTTCTTTGTTTTACCTGAGGACTAACCCTAATCACCTTTCCTTTAAGATTTTTTTGGAAACCGCCATTCTCACTTCTCAATTCAACATTCTGAGAGATAAATACTCTATCGATATCAGATTCATAAACCTCTATCAAAGCTTCCATTTTTTGACTAGAACCAATATCTAAGATCCCTTCATTTTTTGGCCTCTCACCAACTCTCGTATTTATCCCAAGGATAAAACCATCAATTGGACTCCTTAGTTTCGAATTAAATAGATCTATCTTGATATTTTTTTGATCTCCGATAAGGTTTATTTTCTGTTTTTGCAATTTTAATAATTCATCTTTTCTCTGCGAAAACTGTACAAAAGAATATGCATCTTTGCTCAAAGCCAACTCATACCTTTGAATTTGATCTTTCTTTAGGGCAATTTCATCGTTGATAGTATTAATTAGATTTTCATTTCTTTCAAGATCAGAAATTAACTTTTCTCCATTTTCAAAAATTGCGAGGATATCACCTTTTTTTACAAAATCTCCTTCTTTGACTAAAATTTCGACAACTCGAGGGGACGAGCCAAACTGACTTATCGGAGCTGCTAATTGCCTAATCTCTCCCGAAGGAGAAAGCTGACCTAATGCGGCAACAGCTGTAATAGGAGGAATAATATCAGCAGTTATTTCCTCTTTAAATTTTGCATTTGATTTATTATTGTTAGAACAGGAAATCATCCCGAAAGACATCGGTGTAAATAGTAATAAATAAATAAATAAATTTTTAAATGTTTTTATTTTCATTAAAAATCGAAGAGCACTGTTTTTATGTATTTATTGACCCATTTTTCATCAAAATATTTTAAAAGAACCATGCTAGTCTTCTCATTTTTCATTTGTTGCACACAATAATTTTTTTGATGATCTATTCTCTCTTGGATAATTTCTTCCTTAAATTCAGGTTTAGCTTCTTTACTTAATTTGATCAAAACAGAGAGGTATTGATCAACAACTCTGCAAAAATCATTTTTTTCAGATTTACTTTTTAAAGAAGCAAAAAATACATTTTTAGAAAAAATTTCCCCCCATTTAGGAATTTCTCTCAATGAAGTGAAAGAACTTTTATCTACATCAGAAAGAGATTTTTCGTATTTAAAATCTTGATTCTGAGATACCGGTGATAAGTCAACAATGGCAGCAGAAACAATATCATTTATTTTTACTAAATCCATCCCAAATATTGGAATATCAAACATTGGATCAGGAAAAAAAACGCAGTGTAAAATTTTAAGATTCTTTGAAAATTCTGCCACCTCAATATGTAACTTTCTAAATCCTTTTGCCTTGTGAAATTCATTTTCAATATAGAGTTCTCTACCTATTTCGTTAGATATTATATTAGTAAGATTTGGATCAACTTTTATAATCTCAAGATTCTCAAGCATGGATCTACGATCTCTGATATTTTGTAGCAAGTCCAAAATAAGAGGGTCTTTTAATTTTGTTTTAGTAAAAGATTCAGACAACAAGGTTAAAAAGTACCAAAATAGAGTTTAAAGAGAGGCTTTAAATGAACGTAGGAGACGTTAACTACTATACCCATTCAAGCAAAACTAAATGTGTGTTTGTGGATAAAAAAGAATTACCGCTTATAAGCATTGATATTTGGTGCAAAGCAGGTTCTTCATTTGAGGAGGTTAATAAAAATGGCACTGCTCATTTTCTAGAGCATATGATTTTTAAAGGATCTAACAAAATAATGCCAGGTGAATTTGACTATAAAATTGAATCACTTGGCGGATTAAGCAACGCTTCAACAGGTTTTGATGATGTACATTACCACGTCCTGGTTCCACCAAATAACTTTAGAGAATCACTTGCTCTTTTGACAAATATTGTCGTTTCTCCAAATTTTAATCCTGATGAATTTATAAAAGAAAAAGGGGTGGTTATTGATGAAATAAAACAACAAAATGATCAGCCTGAAGAACGATTATTTAATTATTTTTTGAAAAGGGTTTGGCTAAGTCCGAATTATGCTAATTCAATTCTTGGAACTGAACATAGTATTAAAAAACTAGAGATAAATGACCTTGAGAAATTTCATAGAAGACATTACACCACGGAAAAAATTTGTATTGCAATTGCTGGAAATCTCTCTAACGAAATTTATAAAATTTTTGAAAACAGTGATCTATCTGAGATAAATAAAAATCTAAACTATAAAGATCTAAACTTAATAAATCAAAAAAAAAATAAACCTTCTTTAAAAATTAGGAATGGGAGAGAGTTAATTAAGTTTGATAATTTAGAGTTTTCAAGAATTTTTATGGCTTGGTTTATACCAAACCTCAATGATCAAAAAAATATTATTGGACTAGAGATATTAGCCTCAATTCTCTCTGTAGGAAGAAACAGCAGGCTAGTAAAATTTTTAAAAGAAGATAGTAATCTTGTTGAATCAGTATATGTAGATGTAAACGCTGGTGAATTAGGGGGATTATTTATAGTGGAAGCAAGTTGTGAATCCAAAGATATTTTTTTAGTAGAGAAGAAAATTAATAAAATACTAGATGAAATTTCAAATTTCAAGGCCTTAACTTTGGATGAAATAAATAAAGCTATAAATATTGTGAAAAGTAATTATATCTTTAATTTAGAGACATCCACTCAGCTTTCTTCATTCTTTGGTAATGAACTGCTTTGGGATAGAAAATCTTCAATCAATAATTTAGAAAGTCATTTAAAATACTGGAATGACTTGGATAACTTCAAAGAGATAACAGAATATATAGATGGAGATAAATTCACTTTGGTTGCATCACCTGGTAAATGTTAAAAAGATATTTTTTAAATAACAAAAAAAGAAATTTTTCAATTGCTTCGATTTGGATTAAAGGAGGGAGTGATATGGATAGTAACAGCAAAAAAGGGGTGAACAAGATCCTTTGTTCATTACTTACCAGAGGATGTGAAGGTTTTAATAATCTCACTCTTTCTGAGTATATTGAGTCCTATGGAGCAGAATTAAATCAAGAAGTATTTGAAGATGGTATTTCAATAAGCATTAAATCCCTAAATGAACATTTCAGCAAATTATTCCCTTTATTAGATTTAATAATTAATAAGCCAATCCTCTCGGAAACAGAATTTAAAAAAGTAAAAAAATTTTCTATTGATTACATAAAAAAAGATAAAGAGAATCCATTCAATATCTGTTTTGAAAAATGGAGAAAAAATGTTTACTCAAATCATCCCTATGCTTTCAACACAATTGGCAATGCAAATGATGTCTCAAAGATTACCTATCAAGATGTTTTGCTTGAGTTTAAAAATTTTAAAAATAGAGAAAAGTATTTAATTTCAAATAATCCCGAAATAAATGGAGAAAATTTTGAAACATTAGAAAAAATAATATTAAAAGAAAAATCAGGACGTGTAGATCATAATTTAAGTGCTATGAATAGATTTGATTACATTAATAATGATTCAAATCAAACAATAATAATGATGGGGGACCAAACTTGCTCGCGAAGAAGTAGTGAATATTTGCTACTTAAGGTTTTGGAGTCATATTTATCTTATGGAATGAGCGCCGCTTTATTTAAACTTTTCAGAGAAAAACATGGTATTACTTACGATTTAGGTGTTTATTATCCTATCAGGAGTGGAAATGCCCCATTTTTAATTTATTTATCAGTATCAAATAAGCAAGCCCTTTTTGCTTTTGAGCTTTTATCAACACTATGGAAAAATTTACTTTCTAATCCGTTGAGTGACGCTGAAATATTTTTAGCAAAAGAAAAACTAAAAGGTTCTTTTCTATTAGGAAATCAATCACTAGATGAAATTTTACAGAGAAAGATACAATTAATTAGTTATGGTATTTCACCAATTTCTGAGATCAATTTAAATTCAAAAATAGAAGAAATATCTTCTTTAGATATTCTCAAATTAACTAATAAGTTTTTTTCAAAACCTTTTCTGAGTATTTCTGGAAATGAAAAAGTATGTTTAAAAATTTCTAATAGGTGGAAGAAAAACTTTTAAGTTAGTTTTTCTCAATCTTATCAATATCGATTAAAAACGAACCCCTTCTAAACTTTACTTCAACAGTATCTGGGGATTTGATTGATAGGATTTCCCCAATTTCATCAATTGCCACTAGATCAGGTGGTCTCAACATAGGCATATTATCTGCAGTCTTCAAGTAAGAGACAGGCGCAATCAACTTAACCTTATCGTTGATATCAAATTTCATTTATAAATAGGATACATTCAAGAGTAGTATAAGCATAAAGTTAGAGAAAATATCAACGAAATGCACTGATTCAGTCTAGAATCTTAGAATTAACTTTCTACAAATTAATGAATCAGAAATTTAAAACATTAATTTTATGGGCTTTACCTATACTTTTAGTAATAGCACTTTCCTACCAATTCTTATCTTCAAGCAATGTTGATTCACTTAAATCTAATGGAACTACTGTTGCACCAAGAAATTCTGCGGTAGCAAGAGTTAGTTACGGTAGATTTTTAGATTACATTAATTCAGGAAGGGTTACATCTGTTGATATTTTTGAGGGAGGCAGAAATGCAGTTATAGAGACAATAGATTCGGATTTAGATAATAAAGTTCAAAGGTTGCGTGTAGATCTTCCGGGCTTAACACCAGAACTCATAAATATTTTAAAAAATGAGGGAATCAGTTTTGATGTTCATCCAGTTAAAAAGGCCCCTCCTGCATTAGGAATTTTGGGAAATTTACTCTTCCCAGCCATCTTAATTGGAGGTTTAATTTTGTTAGCGAGGAGGTCAAATGGGATGCCTGGAGGTCCTGGCCAAGCAATGCAGTTTGGGAAAACAAAGGCAAGATTTGCAATGGAAGCTGAAACAGGAGTTGTTTTCGATGATGTTGCAGGTGTTAATGAAGCCAAACAGGATTTGCAAGAAGTTGTCACTTTTCTGAAAAAACCAGAAAAATTTACTTCAGTAGGAGCAAGGATTCCAAAAGGCGTTTTGTTGGTAGGACCTCCTGGTACTGGTAAAACCCTTCTAGCAAAAGCAATTGCAGGTGAAGCAGGTGTACCATTTTTCTCATTATCAGGTTCTGAATTTGTTGAAATGTTTGTTGGTGTTGGTGCTAGTAGAGTAAGAGACCTTTTCAAAAGAGCTAAAGAGAATAGTCCTTGTCTTATTTTTATTGATGAAATCGATGCTGTCGGAAGGCAAAGAGGTGCAGGTATTGGAGGAGGTAATGATGAGAGAGAACAAACTCTCAACCAATTACTTACTGAAATGGATGGCTTCGAAGGTAATAGTGGCATAATAATAATTGCAGCCACAAACAGGCCCGATGTTTTAGACTCAGCTCTAATGAGACCCGGCAGATTTGATAGACAGGTAACTGTAGACGCACCTGATATCAAGGGCAGACTATCAATATTGGAAGTTCATGCTAGGAATAAGAAACTTAAAGAGGATTTAACACTTGAAAGCATTGCGAGAAGAACACCAGGGTTTACTGGAGCAGATTTAGCAAATTTATTAAATGAGGCTGCTATTTTAACCGCTAGGAGGAGAAAAGACTCTATCAGTATTTCAGAAATTGATGACTCTGTAGATAGGATTGTCGCAGGAATGGAAGGTTCTCCATTAACAGATGGTAGAAGCAAGAGATTAATTGCTTATCACGAAGTTGGCCATGCTCTTATAGGTTCGCTTGTGAAAGCACATGATCCTGTTCAAAAAGTGACCGTCATTCCAAGAGGTCAGGCTAAAGGATTAACTTGGTTTACCCCAGACGATGAACAAACCCTTGTTAGCAGGGCTCAACTAAAAGCGAGAATAATGGGTGCATTAGGAGGAAGAGCTGCTGAAGATGTAGTTTTTGGAAAAGGAGAGATTACAACAGGAGCGGGCGGTGATTTCCAACAAGTAGCTTCAATGGCCCGCCAAATGGTTACTAGATTTGGAATGAGTAATTTAGGTCCGATAGCTCTAGAAAGTGGTAATCAAGAAGTATTTGTTGGTAGAGATTTAATGACCAGAAGTGAAGTTTCTGATTCAATCTCTAAACAAATAGATGAAAGTGTAAGAGTAATGGTCAAGGAATGTTATAAAGAAACATACGATATAGTAAGCAAAAATAGAGAAGCTATGGATAAGATAGTTGACCTATTAATAGAAAAAGAAACATTAGATGGTGGTGAATTTGTGAGTATTCTTTCCAAATTCACCAAAATTCCTGAGAAAGAGAGAACACCTCAATTATTAAGCTAGACTTTAATAGGTTTCTTATCTAATACCAGATCAATTAAACCATACTCAACTGCTTCATTTGGAGACATATAAAAATCTCTATCAGTATCTTCTTTGATAGTGTCATAATCCTTTCCAGTCCTCTCTGATAATTCAGTATTAAGTCGCTCTTTTAAGAACAGAATTTCATCTGCTTGAATTCTTATATCACTGGCTTGTCCTCTAGCACCTCCAAGTGGTTGATGAATCATTATTCTTGAATGTCTAAGGCTGCTTCTTTTACCTTTAGTGCCTGCCGCAAGCAAAAATGCACCCATACTAGCTGCTAAACCTACACAAACTGTATGAATGTCAGGCTTAACATGTTGCATTGTGTCAAAGATACCCAATCCATCATATACGGATCCGCCTGGTGAATTTATGTACATATAAATGTCCTTATCTGGATCCTCTGCTTCAAGAAATAATAATTGAGCAACAATTCTATTAGCAGTTTCACTAGTAACTTGTTCTCCCAAAAAGATTATTCTCTCTCTTAATAGTCTCGAATAAATATCAAAGACTCTTTCACTGCCACCAGATTCTTCTAAAACTAAAGGGATCATAATAATATTTATCTGTTTATTAGATATTAACGATATTGAGTCAACATACGCTAACCTTATTAAGGTTTACATATAAAAAATTGAAAGAAAAATTGACTGTATCAGATAGCAAAAAGTTATTTCATGAAAAATTCCCTTACGTCATTCCTGGTTTATACAAAAGAATAGTTGATGAAATGCTTGTAGAACTAAATCTTCTTAACCATCAAAATGAATTTGCGCAAGATTATCTCTTTTGTGTTGGTCTCACCGAAACATTCAAAGAATTAATGAAAGGATATCAACCTGAGAAACATTTGGATCTTCTTTTTGAATCTTTATGCAGCTCTACAAATTTTGAAGCGAAGGAAATTAATGAAATATCTCAAAAATCTCAAAAGGAATTCAATGATAAAACATCTAAAGATATCTTGAAATTATTAATAGAAAAAAAGCATTCTAAGCTTTATCCTTCGAGGATTTTGAACTTAGGAATATATATATTAATTTCAAACTCTCAAGATCTCAAAGAGAAAAAACAATCAGATACAAATAAAATGACCTCTGATATTTTTGAGAAGTTAAGCTTATCTACTAATAAAGCAGAAAAAGATATTGGGATTTACAAAAGCAGCATATCAAAAATGGAACAAGCAAAAGAATTAATTGAAGAGCTCAGAATTAAGGATAAGAAAAAAGAGCAAAAATAATAACATCTATTTTTTTAATCTTTTTTTATCTTTCCAAGAAACATAGGATATATAAATTACAGCAAATGTTATGAATATGAGTAAAAAGAACGATGTTAAAATAAGAAATTTATTTAAATAGACTTCATAAGTTAAAAATGAAATCATATATCAATGGATCCGTCTCCATTCCTTCCCCAAACAACCATGGCAATTGAAAAAGTAAAAATTGCAGCCAATGCTGCCCAACCTATTTGAAAGATCATTAGAATTAAATCGTTTTTATAAATATAACAGAACTTCAAAATTTTTATCATTTAAAAGCTAAAGTTAATTTCTCAGAAACAAAGTTTTCTCAATAGAATTAATAAAAATCGAAATTGGGAAGGTTAGTTTTAAATCATAGTTCAAATATAGAAGGTCTAATTCCAATACTCAAAAAATTAGCCCTAAACACAAATATCAAGACAATAACTCCTGCTGCTATATCAAGAGTCAGGGGAAGATCTTCTAAATTAATAATTAGATTATCAGTGAAAACTATAAACGGATATAAAGCAATAGCAAGAAAAGGTAAAACTGCACAAGAAGTTTTTATTTCA
>CACLFQ010000024.1 GCA_902606255.1 uncultured Prochlorococcus sp. | reverse complement strand
AGGAATTAAACATTTTTTTCTTGTAAGTTCGCCTTTTGATTCAAAATAAGAATTTATTGCCAATAATCCTGCAAACTCTCCCTGAGAGCCTGCATTTGGTTGAAAAGAAACTGATTTTAAACCAACAATATCACTTATCCATTTTTCTAGGTCAGATATTATTTTAGAATAACCCTTAGTTTGATCTGGGGGAGAAAAAGGATGAATAGAAGATAAATTAGCCCAAGATACAGGATTTAACTCTGCTGCAGAATTTAACTTCATGGTACAGCTTCCCAATGGCATCATTCCATCTACCAAAGAAAAAATCTTTTTCAGCAAGTCGGAATATATATCTCATTAATTCAGTTTCACTTTGGTAATTTGTGAATATATCTTGCTGCATCCATTCGCTGGTTCTCAAAGCTAAACCTTCAAGATGAAATTCTTTATCAAATTTTATATGCTCTAAATCTTCTTTTTTTTCTATAAGGTTTGCTATAAGAGTCAAAATATCTTTGATTTCTTTTTCATTACTAAACTCATCTAAAGAGATCCCAAAACCAGTTGAATTTTCAATAGTTGATCCCAACGGCAAAATTCTTAAGTTATACCCATTTTTTAAAGCTTCATTATGGATCCTCTGGGAGTGCTCAGAATAAACATCAACACTATCAAATCTAATGCCATTAGGAATATCAAAACCTAAATAAGCTAAAGATGATTCTAAATTTAGTCTTAACTCCACTAATCTCTTAGCAATTTGCGTTAATCCAGAGGATCCATGATAAATAGCATAAAAAGAAGAAATTATGGCTAACAAAGATTGAGCAGTACAAATATTACTAGTGGCCTTTTCCCTTCTAATATGTTGCTCTCTTGTTTGCAATGCTAGTCTTAATGACTTTTCTCCATTTTTAGAGAGAGTTTGCCCAACAATTCTTCCAGGTATTAGCCTTTTATATTTTTCGCTACATGCAAAATATGCTGCATGGGGACCACCAAAACCCATTGGAACACCAAATCTTTGCATACTACCCACTGCTACATCAACACCAAATTCAGAAATTGGTTTAATTAATACTTGTGCCAGTGGATCAATAGATGCCGTTACTATAATTTCTGATCTATGTGCTTGGGATATTAAGAATGTGGGATCAAATAATTGCCCATTTTTACCGGGCAATTGCAACAAAATTCCAAAAACACCATCATGATTAGGAAGGTTGCTTTGAGTAAAGCGTTTTAAAGATATTCCCAAAGGTTTTGCTCTGGTTTGTAAAACATTAAAAGTATGATCAAAAACATTTGATTCCACTAGGTAAACTTTTGAAGATTTATTTTTTCTTGTGGCAAAACTCATGGCCATAGCTTCTGCAGCAGCAGTGCCTTCATCTAATAAAGATGCATTAGCGACAGGAAATCCTGTTAGTTCACAAACAATAGTCTGAAAATTAAATAGAGCTTCTAATCTTCCTTGTGCGATTTCTGCTTGATATGGAGTATAAGACGTGTACCACCTGGGATTTTCAAGAACATGTCTTTGGATTACTTTAGGCATGTGATTGTCATAATAACCAAGGCCTATTAGTGATCTCATTTTGGTATTTTTCTTAGCAATCCCTTCTAATTCATTTAAAGCCTCAATTTCTGAACAACCTTGGGGCAATATTTCTGAAGATTTGTCTTTAAGCTGAATATCTTCAGGAATAACTTGGTTTATAAATTGATCAATATTATTAAAACCAAGTTTGTTGAGCATAATTCTCTCATCATTATCTCCTAACCCCAGATGTCTATCTATAAACAAATCGGACCCAAATTTGGATGTCATATTAAAATATTTTTCTTTAAAATAGCTCTTTTTAAAAAGTTTGCCTTATTTTGGTACAACCTTTAATTGATATTCCTCAGAAGTCATCAAATCAGCAATTGATACTTCTGATTCTGGCTTCAAAATGACTAACCAACCTTCTCCAATCGGATCATTCTGTAAAAGCTCAGGGTTATCAATAACACTTTCATTTATAGATACTATTTCCCCTGAAAAAGGCAGGTAGACTTCCTCAACGGCCTTAACAGATTCTATTGTTCCAAAAGTTTCACCTTTCTCTAAAGTCTTCCCTTGATCAGCTAACTCAACAAAAACAATATCTCCTAATTGATCTATAGCAAATTCACTAACTCCGATTTTTAACAATCCATTTTCTTCAAAGACATACTCATGGGTATCAGCATAGTTAAGGTTGTCTGGAAACTGGTAAGACATTTTTAAGTTGATAAAGAAAGTAGAGAATCCTTTGAAATTAATTTTTCCTCTAATAGTTCAAATAATAATTGAATTAGTGCAATTTTGATGTGAGCTATGTGAGAACCACCTTGAACAAAAATATTGTAAGGATCTCTTAGAGGAGCATCAGCAGAAAATTCACTTGTACTACCTTCAATAAATGTACCTCCTGCCATTAATAATTTTGAATCATATCCATCCATTGATGATGGAACAACATTAAGAAAAGAATCTACTGGTGAAGAATTTTGAAAAGATTGACAAACTTTTTGTACCAAATCAGGATTATTCAATCTTACTGACTGAATAAGATCAGATCTATAAGTTGCTGGCTCCGGCAAAACCTTAAATCCCAAATTTTTAAAAACTGCTGCAACCATATCAGCACCTTTTAGTGATTCGTGAACAATTTGTGGTGCTAAAAACAAACCCTGCAAGATTAATCTTCCTAATCCAAAATTTATTCCTGCAGATGAGCCGATACCTGGAGAGGTTAATCTAGAACATGCCATCTCAACCAACTCTGCATCTCCTGCTACATAACCACCAGTAGGAACGATTGTCCCTCCCAAATTTTTAATCAATGATCCAGCAATTATATTTGCCCCTTTAGAAATTGGTTCACTATCTTCCACAAGCTCCCCATAACAGTTATCAACAAAACATATGCAGTTAGGATCAAGAGAGTGAATCAGACTACAAATTTTCTCTATCTCAAGATTCGTAAGAGATTTTCTCCAACTATATCCACAACTTTTTTGTATAAATACTAATTTGCATAAATTTTCTTGAAAAGAATGAACAATTTTTTCTTCAAAAGAATCAAAATTCTCGCAGATATTTATTTGCTTATATTCAATCTCAAAATCTTTAAGTGAGCCTTTACCTCCTCCCCTTATTCCTATCACTTCTTCTAAGGTGTCATATGGTTGTCCTGTAAGAGATAACATGACATCTCCAGGCCTAAGAATTCCAAATAAGACAGAACTTATTGCATGCGTTCCACTTACAAATTGCATCCTCACAGCTGCCTTTTCAGCAAGAAACAATCTTGCAAAAACCGCATCAATTTTTTCTCTAGATATATCACCATGACCACTACCAGAGGATTGATTAAAATGACTAGTAGAAACTTTTTCTTCCTTAAAAATTGTCAAAATATTTTCTAATTTCTGGAAAACCTGATTAGATCTTTCTTGAAAAACCTCACTTAAACTCTCTTCAACAGAAAGAATAGCTTTTTCAGCCAGTTTTAAGTTATTGTTTAGTGTCATTAATTATAAAAACTCATGTTATTTTTCAGAAGCTAAATTTCTTAATTCTGTGAGGAAGGCATTAGGTCCTCTACCCTGAAAATAAGAGAGTTTTTTTGAAGCCTCATATAAATCAAGTAGTTCTCCATCTAATTCTTCTGCCGTATAGTCTCTAATTCCTGCTATTACCTCAGCAAAACGTTCTCTGCGTGTAGATTTATTGACAGCATAGGCTTCCATTACTTGAATTTTACATGATCTCCAAGCCTTATTCTGGCAAAAATGTACTGAAAGGGCATCACTTAAAGCAGACGCTTCTTCATCTTCTATATACCAGTCAAAAGATGAAGGGAGAGATTGTAATCCTGAAAATATCTCAAATAGCTCCCCTGCCGACAATGGATTGCCAGAATCATTTTTCAAGGGCAATGCAGACTCTTGCAAAGATTTCCATAACTCTGGGTAATCACTTTCTAAACGATCCCTGATTTTTTCTATACCTTGATCAAGAATCGTATTAACTTGAGCTAAAGCAAGAAAAACTTCAGGCCCCGGCGAAGATAACTTTCCATTCCTAAGATTAGAAATTTGCGAATTATGAACTTTACCTAAATCAAGAATTTCAGAAAGTAATGGCAAAACCCTATGTGACCAACCATTTCTCTCATGCCAGAGGTGTATCAAATGAGCCATAGCCCTTCGACCTCTAGATAATTTATCGCGATATCCTAGACTCACAGATAATTAAACTTATCAATAGTATAGTATGATAATATTACATATCGGTAATTTTGAAAATAGTATTTCAATATCATGAACTCAGTAATTTTCCAAGAAACAGCAAAACTAAAAAAACCTGTTCCAACTGAAAAAGTTATAGAACTCTCAGAAAAACTATTAGAACCTTCCAGCCATTCAAAAAAATATCCTCCAAGACTACATAAAACTTGGGGAACAATCGTTTTCATGGTTGCAATTCATATTCTTTCTCTTATAGCTTTACAACCAAAATTTTGGAGTCTTCCTGCAGTCATATCATTATTATTTTTTTACTGGGTAACTGCTTGTTTAGGCGTCACTCTTGGTTATCACAGATTGTTATCACACAGATCGTTCATTGTTCCAAGATGGTTAGAAAGATTTTTTGCTACCTGCGGAGCCATAAGTTGCCAGCATGGACCTATTGATTGGGTGGGTTTGCATAGGCATCATCACTCTTTTTCAGATACAGAAGTAGATCATCACAACAGTAAAAAAGGTTTTTGGTGGAGTCATATGGGTTGGATGTTCAAAGACGTTGAAGCATTAAAAGCTGTTCCAAAACTAAGTGCAGATTTAATTAAAGATCCATATTATAGATTTCTAAATAAATATTTTTTATTCTTACAAATTCCTATTGGACTTTCTTTGTATGCAATAGGACAAAAATTAGGAGTTGGTGGTTGGGCTTTGGTGCTATGGGGAATTCCATTGAGGCTTGTGGTGGTTTATCACATAACTTGGCTAGTAAACTCAGCAACACATTGTTGGGGTAAAGCACCATTTGAAAGTGGTGATTCATCCAAAAACAATGCGTGGGTTGCTGCATTAACATTTGGAGAAGGTTGGCATAATAATCATCATGCATTTCCCAATTCGGCAAAACAAGGATTATTTAGAGGTCAAATAGATATAACTTGGGAACATATTAAGATTCTTGCAAAATTTGGTCTTGCAAAAAAAGTAAAGTTACCCTCTAGGTCTTATTATTAAATATATTGTTGAATATTTTTCATGGCTAAAAGAGTACAAGTCGCATTAACTGAATCAATCGCATCACTAGGCAAGGAAGGAGATCTAGTTGAAGTAGCACCAGGATATGCAAGAAATTTTCTATTACCTTATGGCAAGGCAATGAATGTAACACCAGCAGTCCTTAAACAAATTGAAAGGAAGAAAGAAAAAGAAAAAATTGCTGCTGATAAATTAAAGCAAGAAGCTTTAGATTTCCAAACTGCATTATCTACAATAGGTAGGTTTACTATCAAAAAGCAGGTTGGTGAAGATGGTGTCCTTTTTGGAACGGTTACCAATGGAGATGTAGCGGAAGCAATAGAAGCAGCAACTAAAAAGGAAATTGATAGAAGAAACATCACAGTTCCTGATATTCATAATTTAGGTTCCTTTACTGCAAAAATAAAATTACATCCAGAAGTAAATGCAGAAGTAAATATTGAAGTAACAAGTTAATCAATTTGTTGCATTATTTTGAAAAGTAGCCAAAGTATATATCTAAGCAATTAAAGATATGGTTTCCGTACCTTTTCCAAATAATGGGCAAAATAAAAATTTTAAAAAGGATTTTAATAGTGAAAATTCTGGATTAGTCCCTCCTCAAAACGTTCAAGCAGAGGAAGCAGTTCTTGGTGGCATACTTCTTGATCCAGACGCGATCGGAAGAATTGCAGACTTAATTAAACCTGAAGCTTTTTATATAAATGCTCATCAAGAGATTTATAGAACAGCATTAATGTTGCATACCCAGGGTAAGCCAACTGATTTAACATCAATGAGTGCTTGGTTAGCAGATAATGGATCACTAGAAAAAATTGGAGGGAACAGCAAACTGGTAGAACTAGTTGAAAATGTTTCCTCTACAGCTTCCATAGAACAAGTTGCTAATTTAATTAACGACAAATTCATGAGAAGGCAACTTATCAGATCTGGAAATGAGGTGGTTCAACTAGGTTTTGATCAAACTCAAGATACTAATGAAGTTCTAGATAAAGCGGAGCAAAAAATATTTGAAATAAGTCAAGAAAAACCTACAAAAGGTCTGACTCAAGCAGCTGAAATCCTTACAAGTACTTTCAATGAAATAGAGTCGAGATCATTAGGTACTTCAGTAGCTGGAATTCCTGTAAATTTTTACGATCTTGATGCAATGACTCAAGGATTTCAAAGAAGTGATTTAATAATTGTTGCTGGAAGACCTTCAATGGGGAAAACTTCAATGGTTCTTAACCTAGCTAAAAATGTTGCACAATCTCAAGATTTACCTGTATGCGTATTTAGCCTTGAGATGAGTAAAGAACAGTTGACGTATAGATTACTCTCTATGGAAGTTGGAATCGAGAGTGGCAGGCTAAGAACAGGAAGATTACAGCAAGATGAATGGCCTTTACTTGGAGAAGGTATCAATTCATTAGGTCAATTACCAATATTTATAGATGACAAACCTAACTTAAGTGTTTTAGAGATGAGATCTCTGTGCAGAAGATTAATAGCTGAACAAAAAAAAGAATTAGGGTTAATTGTGATTGATTACCTCCAGTTGATGGAAGGATCAACCCCTGACAATAGGGTGCAAGAACTTTCACGAATAACAAGAGGTCTTAAAAGCATGGCTAGAGAATTAAAAGTACCAGTAGTGGCTTTATCTCAGCTTAGTAGAGGCGTAGAGTCCAGAACAAATAAAAGACCAATGTTAAGCGATCTAAGAGAATCAGGATCTATTGAACAAGACGCAGATTTAGTATTAATGATTTATAGAGATGAATACTATAATCCAGAAACTGAAGATAGAGGAATTACAGAGATCATTGTCACTAAACATAGAAATGGACCCGTAGGAACTGTTAAATTATTATTTGAACCTCAATTTACAAGATTTAGGAATTTAGCTAATTAAATCGATCCTAATAATGCAATATCAACACTCAACAAATGAATCTTTTGACATTATCATAATTGGAGGAGGACATGCGGGATGTGAAGCAGCTATAACAACGGCAAAATTAGGATTTTCTACAGCCTTATTTACAATCAATTTAGATAGAATTGCTTGGCAACCCTGTAATCCTGCAGTTGGCGGACCAGCAAAAAGCCAGTTAGTGCATGAAGTTGATGCATTAGGAGGAATTATTGGAAAATTAGCTGATGAGACAGCCATACAAAAAAGAATATTAAATGCAAGTAGAGGACCAGCTGTATGGGCATTAAGAGCTCAAACAGATAAAAGAGAATACTCAAAAAAGATGATCGAAATCCTTCAAAATACAGATAATTTATCTTTAAAAGAAGCAATGATTACTGAACTGGATATTGCAAAAACTGAAGAAATTGGATTGAACTCCAGAAAAATCGTAAAAAAAAGAATAAAGGGTGTTAGGACATTCTTTGGTAGTTATTATTCAGCAAGATCAGTTATCATCACAGCTGGTACGTTCTTAGAAGGAAGAATATGGATAGGAAATAAATCAATGTCAGCTGGCAGATCGGGCGAACAAGCAGCAAAAGGTCTTACTCAAAATTTGCACGAAATTGGTATCAAAACAGAACGTTTAAAAACAGGAACTCCAGCAAGAGTTGATAAAAGAAGTATCATTTTTGATGAATTAGATATTCAACCAAGTACTGCAGCAGATAAATATTTTTCCTTTGACCCAGATGTAATAAACAATATGCCCCAAGTTAGTTGTCACATTACAAGAACAACTCTTAAAACACATCAACTAATTCGAGACAATTTACATTTAACTCCCATTTACGGCGGTTTTATTAATAGTAAGGGGCCAAGATATTGTCCATCAATTGAAGATAAAATTGTTAAATTTGCTGATAAAGAATCACATCAAATTTTCTTAGAACCAGAAGGAATTAATACCCCTGAAATATATGTACAAGGATTTTCTACAGGTTTACCCGAAAATATTCAATTAGAACTTTTAAGAACTTTACCTGGATTAAGTGAATGTAAAATGTTGCGACCAGCATATGCTGTCGAGTATGACTATATACCTGCAACACAGCTCCAAACATCACTCGAAACGAAAGAAATTGAATATTTATTTAGCGCTGGACAGATTAATGGAACTACTGGTTATGAAGAAGCAGCAGCACAAGGATTAGTTGCAGGAGTCAATGCGACAAGAAAACTAAACAAAAAAGACCCAATAATTTTCACTAGAGAAAGCAGCTATATAGGAACAATGATCAATGATTTAATTAGCAAAGATCTCAAAGAACCATACAGAGTTCTCACTAGTAGGAGTGAATATAGGTTAACTCTCAGAGGAGATAATGCAGATAGGAGATTAACCCAATTAGGTTATCAAATAGGGCTAATTGATGAGAAAAGATGGTCAGCCTATCAAGAAAAAATGAAACTCCTCGAGGAAGAAAAATTAAGATTAAATAACACCCGTTTAAAAAATACCGATGAAATATCCAAAAAAATAGAATTAAAAACGGGATCAAAGATCAAAGGCTCAACAACTTTGAAAGAACTCTTAAAAAGACCAAACTTTCATTACTCAGATCTAATTAAATATAATTTAATTGAAAAAAATCTAGGTTCTTCAATACAGGAAGGTGTTGAAATAGATATTAAATATGAAGGCTATCTTAAAAGACAAAAAAACAATATTGAACAAATAAATCGTCAAAGCTCTAAATCTTTGCCCCAAGAAATAAATTATGAAAACATAGATACATTATCTTTAGAAGCTAGAGAAAATTTGAATAAGATAAAGCCAAAAAATTTTGGTGATGCTTCAAAAATTCCTGGAGTAAGCAAAGCGGATTTAACTGCATTACTTGTTTGGCTAAAAATAAGAGAAATAAAGAAAGAGAAGGCAAATATTTTTGTCGAAAAAAAGTTATCATCATAAAAGCAATCGTTCAGAGCACTGAATAATAAACTTTTTAACTCACCAAAAATTTTATGGGAGGAAAAAGCCTCTACTTTTTTAGTGAAAAATTCACTGCCAAAAATATCTGGTCCATGGAAATTAATGCTGCTTGGGGATGGAAGTCCAACTAGACATCTACAGCTTTTAACTAATCAAGAGACGAAAATTAAATTAATTTCAATGCAAATAGATCCTTTATTCATGCAAGAAGGTCCTAAAGAATTAAATCAGTTAAATGGCCCCTTAATCAGAAGACAAGTATGGATTAAAAACAATAATAAAAACCTAGCATGGGCTGAAAGTTGGTGGAATGCAGAACAAGTGAATGAAAATTTAAAAGCCAAAGAAGAACCAATTTGGAAGAATTTGACACAAGACAGATCAGAATTGTTTAGAGAAGTTGACCGAATTTCACTTGTTAATTCAAATTGGTTAGAAGATCAATTTTCTTTTAAAGGTCCATTCTGGTCAAGAAATTATAGATTTTTTCGAGACAAAAAGCCCCTAACAATTATTAGAGAAGTCTTCAATCCACATTTAGAAAGTTTATTGGGTTATTCAGGAATTAAAGAATTTACGAAACTATACTCTTCTTCTTCTTGATCTGGGAAGATTTCTTGTTTTTGATTGACCTTGTATGTTTGCTTGATCTATTGATATATTATTATTTTTTTCTGAAGCTCTTTGCCATCTTTCAACTTTGAAATCCATTTCATCTGGCCAATCTTCGTCCTTACTCTCTTTCACAAAAGGTAATTTTTTTTGCTCAGTTGTCTGTAAATTTTTTGGTTGCCTTAAAGATATTGCTTCTAAAGGTCTTTTTGAGTACTGTTTATCAGATTCATAAGAATTTGATTCTCTGGAAAATTTCTTAATATCGCTGTTATCATCGTAAAAATTCTCATCATTCCAATCATCATTATCTTCATCAAAAAATAAATCCACTTTTTCAGATACCCATCTTCCTACTTTTTTAACACTCTTACTTGTCATTCCTTGAAAATCTGAGTTCCTTCTTTTACCTGGCCTAGCACCAGATACTCCATCAACAAATTGTCTTCCAGTTTCGAAAATTTTA
>CACLFQ010000023.1 GCA_902606255.1 uncultured Prochlorococcus sp. | reverse complement strand
GTTAAGATTCAAAAATATCTATGGAGTAAAAATATTTTTTACTTACTAGTGAAAATTATCAGAAGAACCAATCGTTAAATTTCTAGTGGACATCTTATGGAACTTAAAGTGTACCGAATCACTAAACTCCTTTTCATCTAAGTAATTCAAAAGGTCTAGTGGGTCGACATTTTCATCGAACCATACATCATATTCAATATGGTTAGGTTCAGCAAAATAACTCATATACAATTAATAGCTACCAAAAAACATATAAACGGTACATGCGCTACCAAATTAAAATTCTTAATTTATTGATAATCCATATTTTTAACTTGTTAATAAAGATTATTTGCTAAAAAGATAGGAGAAATATTTATAAATTCATGTCTCTCGACACAACGATGGTTTCTATCCATCCCCACTTCTCAATCAAGGATGGGAAGATGGACCACTGCATAGCTCTTTTAGAAGAAATTTTGGTACTTACAAAAGCTAATGAACCTGACTGTCTTTTTTTTAATATCACTAAATGTGGGTCAGATAAGGCTTATGTAAGAGAGGCCTATAAAGATGGTGCGGCTGCTTTATTTCATCTCAAAAATATGGGACATATGATTCCCAAGCTTTTTGAAGTGTCAGATATTACTGTTCAGGTCCAAGGTCCTGCCAAGGAGATTGAACCCTTAAAGGAAATACTGCCAGACGCTGATTTCTATGAAGCAATATCTGGATTCTGATATAGGTTGTATTAATTACAGTCGATTGCTAGCGGCTTTTAGCTCCTTTTTTTAATTAGGAATTCAAAATAAATTAATCCTCCCTTTACTTATATCAAGTAACTTAATTATCAGTTCAAATATTGTTTGTATGGCATCAACTTTTTATATTGTTCATCATGAATTTAAGGCAGGAAAAGCTGAAAAATGGTGGGAAATAGCTTATGCGGCAATGTCACCAGGTGGTGGATGGGATGATGCAGTAGCAGCTAATAAAGAAAAAGGATTTTTTAACCATTCTGCAAATGCTGTAACTAAAACTGGTCCCTTATATTGTTTTTGGGAAGTAAAAGAGGGTATTTCTGCTGAAGAGTTTCAGGAGTTTATAGATGGACCCTCTGGGCCGGGGTTCGGACAAGATGCTCTGATGAATATCTGTAAACCAATTGATTCATCATTAATGAATGGACAAACACCCTATTCGCCTGTTTTTTCCTGATAATTGACAGTCGATCTAAAATAAAGAGCAGTTAGCTCTTTTTTATGACTATAGAAACTACTGTTTTCACATTTAAACTTTCAAATTCATTTGAGGAGTGGGTAAAAATGTTTGATAGTCCAGAGATAGATGCATTTCATAAAACGGTAGGACTTACTCCTTTATATCGTGGCAAAAGTTTAATTGATCCAAAAGAAGTTATTGTTATTCATCAAGCTGAAGAAGGCCTCGCTAAGAATGTTTTTTCAGATCCTGAAACAATAAAGAATATAGAAGCTGGAGGTCATATTTATAGCACAACTAAAATCACAAGTTGGATTTCTGAATAGTCGAAACTCTAACTATTTAAACATATATAAATTTAATTTGGATTTATTTCAAATTCAGGTCTAAATTGAATGAGTTTTGAAATCTCTAATTCAAGTTCCTCTTCGGAATTAAAGCCTAAAACGTCGTAGGTTTCTAAACCTAATGAAGTCTCTTTTTTTATAGTTAGTTTCATATTCTTTGGTTTTATAATTCAATACTAAATTTTTATTATTTAAAAAAATACTTAAGTTTTTGATTCAACATCTTAAAACCATTAAATTACTGAAAGTTGATCTAAGATAAGGGGAATTAATTTCTCCTTAAATGTCAAGTACTCAAGCCATAGAAAATTTAATTAATGGTTATGCAACCAGTGAAGATTCTTCTTTTTTAATACCAAACGTAACAGGGGATTTTTTGGCTGTAAGACCAAGTGGAAATCCAATCTCTGCGAAAGGATTAGTGGGAATGTTTGATAATAAAGACTTAGTTGCAGAATCCTCAGAACTAATCAAAATCCATAAAATTGAAATTTTTGGTGAGATAGCATACGCGGTTTTTACACTAAATGAAATCTTTAGTTATAAAGGGAATCAAAATAAAGATCTTTCAACTTATACTTGCATTTTTAAAAATGAAAATGGCACATGGAAATATGCCTGGATGCAAAGATCACAAGGAACTACTGATATGAAAACTTGGGAATAAATGACACGTTTATTACTGACTCCTATATTCAAACGTTTTAAAAAAAGTGCTTTTTTCTCATCACTGAATCAGAATACTTGTCCTATTTATGATGCTGAAGAAATAAAAAAACAAGAACAACAAGAAGCTATTAAAAAGTTATATCCATAAAAAAAGGGCGTTAGCTTCGCCCACTCAAAAAGCGGGATAATCCCCATCACCCGGCTTTTTATAAAATCCTAGCACTACATATGGTGTTTGTAAGTAATAAAAAATAACTATTGATGGAGTTGTTTGTTTCTAATTTATTTGTCATGATGGAAATCCCCATCACCCAGGCTCGCAAGAGTCTTTTTTTTATGTCTAGTTTTGGATCAGATACTCCATTTATGCTTCTTGCAAAACTTAAAGTTAAGAAAGATAAGGTTGCAGAATACTTAGAAATTGCAGATAAGACAGATAAAGCTGTTGAAGCTGACGAACCAGGAATGCTCCATCATACTTTTGATCAAGATCCTGATGACCCTCTTCGTTTTGTATGGTCAGAAGTTTATAAAAATGATGATGCTTTACTAGCTCATTTAGCTAATCCAGCATTAGGTGTTTATCTTGAGGCTCATGCTGATCTGGGAACTGATTTTTCTGTTGAATTTTACGGAACTGTGGGAGATAAAGTAATTGAAGCTATGAACGGAACAGGAGTTCCATATAAGATCTTTAAAACAAAATTAGGATATAGCAGAGTTTAAGATTAAGAGTATTAACTAATTAGTCCGACTAAATTATTAATAAGAATCTGAGTGCAAGCGGTAACCACAGACACAGAAGAAGCATTAGTAAAAGAGTGATAGCATGAACATTCGGAATGTATTGCTCTTTAAAAATTTGTATCTTCATAATTTATCTAGCCTTCTTAAGTTTGATTTCTCTTCTGATAAGCAAAGCTATAACTACAACACACATATTCATTAAAAATACGTCTAATGGCATTTAATAAAAAAGTCTCTACTCAATTAATAGCAAGATTATTGATCTGCGAATCAAGAAATGATTGCTAGTGTTTATTGGCTTAATAAAATGAATTTAAAAATTAAATTTATGCTTGAATATCTTAGTTCTTTTAAATATTAAATGGCTTTTTCAGAAACAAGGATAGTAATTGGTGGTCTAGCCCATGTACCTGTTCTTATTTTTATAGCTAATTTTATTAAAGGTAAGCTTGGAATTAAAACTGAAGAGGCAAAAGATACTGTAGTTAAAGAAGAGCCAGTTAAAATTATTGAGGTTAAAGATAGGGTTAAAAAAGGAAAAGCAGAAGCTATAAAGGAAATTTCAAATAAGCTGGATAGTATTGAACTAAAGGCTGATGAGGTTTATGAAAAGGTAAAGAAGAAAAAAAAAGATAAGAAGAAGAAGAAAAAAAAGAATAACTAAATTGAGATCCTATCAAGCATTAATACATCTTGAGCTTGGACTGTATCTCTCTTATCTTCATCTTCGGGATCTTTGTAAGATTCAATTTCAGCTTGAATTTTTCTCTTATAAACTCCTTTGATATAGTCAATTTCTCTTCTCTCTTTATTCAAGATTGAGAATGGTGATCTTTTTAAATTCATAACTTTCTCCAAATAAATAAGTTTTGATCAGCTCCAGTTTTTATCAGATTCAACGAAGCTATCCAATGTTTGCTGATTCCTGATTTGCTCCTCAAGAAGTTCTTCTTCTGATCTTTCTTCAATCTCAGATTTATGATCTTCTTTTAGTGTGGATTTGGTAGACATTTGCTCATGACGACTACAATTATGTTCTAACTAGTCAGACAGACCCTCCGACAAATAAGTATGTACGGTTTGAGGTACTCCCATATACGGATAAAGGATCAACAATTGAATTTGAATATGGTTAAAATGTTAAGAAATTAGATCAATTTTCTCCTTTAAGAATCATCAGCATTGGCAGACCAATAAGCATCAGACTCCCATCGATTAATAAGAAAATATTTAGATTAATTTTTCCATTTCTTCGGCTATACCACAATTAAGAGTTATCCCTTTTTTAATTGGCTCTTTTTTCATATCATCCATCTCTTTTCTGATTTTGTTGTAGTATGCCAACTCTTCTGGATCATCAGAACCAAGACCATAATTCATGGTTGCCGCAAGATATATTCTATGCATCTTGTATGACGATAATGCCATTTCTTAAAACATTGTTTCTAAATTCTAAAATATATAAATGTTATTTAAGACTAATTAGTTTTATTGGCCTATAAACTTGCCTAGACCTGAACTTAGGATCTCTCCCTTACCAAGCGAAGTAAATTATTTTAATAAGAAATAATTATGCTCTAATTTCTGCTCTAATTCGTTTATATTTAGTGGTCTTAAAATTATTTTATTTTTTTCAAATTCTTATAAACTCAGTTATGGAGATACTTCTTGTTCATGCCCTCGTCGGGACTTGAACCCGAGACCTCTCCCTTACCAAGGGAGTGCTCTACCGCTGAGCTACAAGGGCAATTTTAAAGTGGGCCGGGTTGGATTTGAACCAACGTAGGCAGAGCCAGCGGATTTACAGTCCGCCCCCTTTAACCACTCGGGCACCGACCCCCACTATTTGAACTTATCAGTTAATGGACACTTTGTGTGAAATTGTTTTGGTTTTTTTGTTTCTTTCTAGATAGCATTTGTAAAGAAAAGACTTTATTGATGATGAATATTTTATTGATAAATGGACCAAATCTAAATCTTTTGGGCACTAGAGAACCTGAAATATATGGTAATAAAACATTGAGTGATATAGAAAAAGATTTAACTAAAGTTGCTAAAGAAAAAAGTATTAATCTTGAATGTTTTCAAAGTAATCATGAAGGAGAAATAGTAGATAAAATTCAGGCGTCTGTAAAAAGTATCCAAGGTATTCTTATAAATGCTGGCGCTTTTACTCATACCTCGATTTCTATTCGTGATGCTTTAATTGGATCAAAAATTCCGTTTGTAGAGTTACATATTTCAAATATTTTCAGTAGAGAAGATTTTCGTAAAGAATCTTTTCTTACAGATAAAGCTATAGGAATTATTAGTGGATTCGGCATATCAAGTTATTCCTTAGCTCTTGAAGGAATCATTGGATATTTAAGTAGTAAAGAATAAATGCTAGTCAATTTTAAAAGGCCCACTTCTCATATTAAATATTTATCGTCATTTACCTCAGATGAGTGGATCAAACTCGCATTATCTAATCCAATAGATATTCTTATTGACCATGCTCATTGTGAAAGAAAAGCAGCAGGAGTAGCTATTCAATTGATGTTTAGATATCCATCAGAACCAAATCTGGCAGAAGTTCTAAGTCCAATAGCGAGAGAGGAATTAGAGCATTTTGAAAAAATATTTTATTTTTTAAAGGATCTTGGACATTCTCTTAAGTCCTTAAAACCGCCTCCATATGGAGCTGAATTGTCCAAGAATATAAGAAAGGAAGAGCCCAATAGAATGCTTGATAGTTTCTTGATAGCAGGACTTATTGAAGCAAGAAGTCATGAAAGATTAAGCTTGCTTGCGCTGAATTCCGAAGATAAATCGTTTAAATCCCTTTATCAGTCTTTGCTTGAGAGTGAGGCAAGACATTTTGGAGTTTACTGGAAACTAGCGCAAACTAAATTCTCTAAAAATCAAACTTTCAAAAGGTTAGAGGCATTGTCTGAAATTGAGTCGGCAATATTAGCTGAAACTTTTATGATGCCAAGGGTACATAGCTAAAGTTAAAAAAATAAAAATGATAATGAACAAATACTTAAGTTTACTTAATCGATATAAAACTGATTTACCAATATTCACAATTGTTGGTGTAGGTCCTGGAGATCCATCGCTTTTAACAATTGCTGCTGTGGATGCAATAAAAAAAGCGAAAGTTATAGTTTTTCCAATATCAGATGATAATAAAAAGAGTTTCGCTGCAGAAATAGTCAAGAAATATACCAAATTTAAAAAAAATATACCTATCATCTTTCCAATGGCTAGGAAGGATTTTGATCCTGATGAAATATGGTCTAAAGCAGTAGAAAAAATTGTGAAATTTATAAAAAATGGTGAATCAGTTGTTTTACTTTGTCTAGGAGATACCTCAATATTTGCAAGTTCTTCTAATATTTTGAGGATAATAAAGCATAATTATCCAGAAATCATTACCAAAACCATACCTGGTATTTCTTCTCTATCAGCAACAGCAGCTTTGAATGATTTTGATTTAGTTAAAAAAGGTGAGACTTTAATAATCAAAGAGTGCCCCTCTTCCAATTCAGAATTAACATCCCTAATTAATGAAAGTAGAAAAAATAAAACAGTCTTGGCCATTATGAAAATTGGGAAACGATGGAATTTAGTTAGGGAAACTTTAAAAAAAGAGGATATTATCAAAAAATCATTAATTGCTTTGAGTGTTGGTACGCCTGATCAAATTATTCAATATGCATCCCAATATAATAAGGATGTTATGCCTTATTTTTCTTTGATTTTGATAAGGTTCGATTAATGCATAAAAAAGAAAAATTCGTTGAAAATCAATTTACATGGCCAATATGTAAAAAACTATTATTTCTTATTCTTGAAGATAAAGTTAGTGATGTATTTGTTTGTGAATTAGTGTGGGAAAGACTTTTTTATACTAAAGAACTATCTATAAATAATTGGGTCTTTAGCGCATTAACCCCTTCTTATTGGTCAGAAAAATTTGAAAAAGCTCCTCAAATCATTTCAGAGCGACCAGCCTCAGTACATTTGACTCGATCAATTCCAAAAGACTATAAACAGGAATTGAAAAATTTTCTTAATTTTAAAGGTTATAAGATTAATGAACTCTATCCAAGAAGAACTAGAAGAGCGACTGCAGTAAATTGGTTGATTTATTGGGCGATTGAAAATGATTGTTTTTCAAAAGATAATGGATTAATGCCAAGTCCTAGTTCACCACCGGTTAATCCAGTTAAAGGACATTTTGGCGATCCAGAAATTAAATAAATTTTTTGAATAAGGTAAATGATTCTATTAAAGGTATAGTTGTATTGGATACTACTTTCTTTGGAGAGAAGAATTGATTCTTCCTACAATAGCAATTATCGGAAGACCGAACGTTGGGAAATCTACCTTAGTTAATCGTCTTTGCCAAAGTAATGATGCAATAGTATTTGATAAGCCTGGTGTTACAAGAGATAGAACTTATCAAAATGCTTCATGGGGAGGTAAGGAATTTCAAATAGTTGATACTGGAGGTTTAGTTTTTGATGATGATAGTGAATTTCTTCCAGAGATAAGGACACAAGTTTTCTTAGCTCTAGAAGAGGCTTCACTCGCGTTACTGGTGGTAGATGGGAATCAAGGCGTTACTGATGGTGATTTATCAATAGCAAAATGGTTAAGAAACTCAAGCTGTAAAACAATTGTTGCTGTTAATAAATGCGAATCGACTACTCTAGGAATATCCCTAGCTTCAGAGTTCTGGAAATTAGGATTGGGCGAACCTAACCCTGTTTCGGCTATTCATGGTTCAGGTACTGGTGATCTTTTAGATCTCGTTATTGGCGAACTTCCTGAAAATAATATCCAGGATGATGAAGAAAAGATAATGATGTCAATTATTGGTAGGCCTAATGTTGGTAAATCTAGTTTGTTAAATTCAATCTGTGGAGAAAAAAGAGCAATAGTTAGTGATATTAGTGGTACGACAACTGATTCAATAGATACGCTTATTAAAAAAGGTGATAATCATTGGAAAATTATTGATACTGCAGGGATTAGAAGAAAGAAAAATGTTAAATATGGCACTGAATTCTTTGGTATTAATAGGGCTTTTAAATCTATAGATAGAAGTGATGTTTGTGTTTTAGTCATAGATGCTATAGATGGAGTAACTGATCAAGACCAGAAGCTGGCTGGGCGCATTGAAGAACAAGGCAGAGCTTGTATAATTGTTGTTAATAAATGGGATCTTGTTGAAAAAAATAGTTCAACAATTTATCAAGTAGAAAAAGAACTTAGATCTAAACTTTATTTTTTACACTGGTCAAAAATGATTTTTATATCTGCCCTAACTGGTCAAAGAGTTGATAATATTTTTGAGCATGCTCTTAATGCTGTAAATCAACATAGAAGAAGAGTTACAACATCTGTAGTTAATGAAGTACTTAAAGAATCAATCAGTTGGAAAAGTCCTCCAACGAAGAGAAGCGGGAAGCAAGGTAGGCTTTATTACGGTACTCAAGTAAAGAACAAACCTCCCACTTTTACTCTTTTTGTAAATGACCCTAAATTATTCGGAATAACTTATAGAAGATATATTGAAAAACAAATTAGATTAAATTTAGGCTTTGAAGGCACACCCCTCATTTTACTTTGGAGAGGAAAACAGCAAAGAGCTTTAAATAAAGAAGTCGAAAGAGAAAATATTGAGTTAATTCAAAAAGATTAATGAATTTGCTAACCAAATTCTCTGTTGGTCAATACGTTCATGGTAATAGAAGTTGGCTAAGAATTATAGATAGTAGATTAAAAATAATTATCGTAATGATATTTTTAATCACTCCAATTTGGGCAGGTCCAATATGGAGATTGAGTTTAGTTGGTTTTTTACTATTAATTACTTTTTTAAGTTTATTGCCATCTAGAGTATGGTGGCGATCATTATTTTTTCTCTCATGTTTATCACTATTAATTGGATGTATATCAATACTTGCTTCGTCTGATATTCAAACTCTTGATGGCTACTTAAGAAATCCCAATGAGTTGCAAGTAGTACTGGAAAGCCAAAAAGAATGGAATATTTTGCAAATTCCTTCGCAGAAGATATGGTTTATTAATTTTGGTCCCTACAACTTATCAAGAAAAGCCTTTGAACTAGGAATTAAAACCTCCACTTTGATATTTACCGTTATTCATAGTGTGAATTTGATGCTTTTAACCACATTGCAGGAAGATATTGTATGGGGATTAAGTTGGTTTATGTATCCATTAAGAAAGATTGGATTGCCAACTAGTAAGTGGCTTTTTCAGTTGTTAATTGCATTACGTTTTATTCCTCTAGTGCAGGAAGAACTTCAAAATATCATTAAATCAGTGTCAGTTAGATCAATAAATTTTCGAAATTTAGGATTAAAGAAATCCTTTAATGTTTTATTAATCTTAGTGGAAAGGTTATTTCAAAATATATTTCTGAGAATTGATCATGGAGCAGAATCGTTACTCTCAAAGAAAAAAATTATTATAAAAACCAACAGATTTAGAACTCTTTATCCTTCAAAATCTCTCAATGTAATTGTTAATACATTATCGATTTGTTTTATTTGCATAGCAATTTTTCTTAGAAAACTGTATGGTGCATTATAAATAACACAATATTTTAGGTTTGAGTTCTGAGCGTTATTTAAACCATCCAACATTTGGCATGTTATACCAAGTTTCTCCTGGAAATGATGGGAGAGATATTTATGCGACTTTATACGCTCAAAAAATGTTTTTCTTGGTAGAAGTTCGACAGAGAGAAGTTTTTTTTGAAGTTATACCTTATTTAGATGCCCGTAATCAGGCCGAATTAAACCTTCAAAAAGCTAGAAGAAAAGGATCTGAAGAACTATCTAAATGGGAGAATTTATTTACGCAAACTTTCTTATAAAAGGTGAACCCTGCAAATTATTTAAAAATAAAAAATAAAATACCATCAAATGTAAATATTCTTGCGGTAAGTAAAGGATTTAAAAGTCAAGAAATCAAGACTATTCAAAATATAGGTCAGAACGATTTTGGTGAAAGTAAGGTTCAAGAGGCGTTTGAAAAACAATTAACCTTAAAAGATCTTAAACAAATAAATTGGCACTTTATTGGAAGAATACAAAGTAATAAAATAAGAAAAATAGTTCAAAATTTTCAATACATTCATTCAGTAGATTCATTTGAAAAGTTGCAAAAGATTTCTAATATTTCACTTGAAGAGAAGAAAAATCCATTAATAATGTTGCAGGTTAAGTTGAGTGATGACCCTACTAAAGGAGGCTTTAATCCTGAATTTTTGATTTTGAAATGGAGAGAAATTCAAGAGTTGAAAAATATTTCATTAACCGGTTTGATGACTATCAATCCTAAAGGACTTAGCTCTAAAGAAAATTCAGGGTTGTTCAAAAAATGTCGTGCTCTTGCTGATTCACTGCAACTACCAGATTGTTCCATGGGGATGTCAGGTGATTGGGAGGAAGCTATTGACGCTGGATCCACTTGGTTAAGATTAGGATCATTGATTTTTGGAGGTAGATACTAATTAGTTATGTTTTTATAAAAATCTTATCTATAAACTTGCAGTAAAGTTCAACTAACGTTATTTAAGTATAGGTAGTTTATTCATTTAAAAAATGAATCTACTACTTAAGGTTCTTAAACCTTATTAATCAATTTCAAGAGGATTTAAAAGGTGTCACTTATTTCTAGATTAAAGGCAGTTGTTGCAGGAGATGAGTATCTCGATGATGATTTTGATGAGTTGGATTATGCGTCAGAGGATGAATTAAATGATATTAATAATTTCAAACAAAATCCAAGGAATCCAAATGCCCTTGCAAATTCAAATCCGTTCGATTTTATGAATAACAACAGATCATCAAAAGTGGTTGGTATGCCTGGAATTTCAAATTCATCCTCAGAAGTAAGCTTAATGGAACCAAGAAGTTTTGATGAGATGCCTCAAGCTATACAAGCATTAAGAGAAAGAAAAACTGTAATTCTTAATTTAACTATGATGGATCCTGATCAGGCTCAAAGAGCGGTTGATTTTATTGCTGGGGGCACATATGCAATTGATGGACATCAAGAAAGAGTCGGTGAAAGTATTTTTCTTTTTGCGCCAAGTTGTGTAAATGTAACTAGTTCTTCACCAGAAGAAGCTTCTCCTTCTTCTGTGACTACAGAAAACACACCACAATATAGTTTGGGCAAAAATACTACTCCTGAACCAGCATGGGGTAATTCTAAATTAAGTGCTTATTCATGATTAATCTGTGACTGATAAAATTGCGATTATTGGTTTTGGAAATATTGCAAGTGCTATAGTTACTCCTCTATTAGATAACAAATTAATTCAGCCAGAGAATGTTTTTTGTGTTGTAAATTCAGAAAAAAGTTTAGAAAATATAAAAAAAAATTATAAACATAATATAAACATTTATAGATCAGGTTCTAAAGAGTCAAAAATAATTTGGGATTGTCAATATAAACTTCTTTCGATAAAACCCCAACAATTTAATGATATAAGTGAGGCCCATCATATAAAAAACAAGGACAACTTAATAGTTTCAATTCTTGCGGGGGTTTCAATAAATAGACTTACTCAAAAATTCCCTAATCATAAATGTGTGAGGGTGGTTACAAATATTCCAATAACTATTGGAAAAGGTTTAACAGGGATTTCTTGGGGAGAAGAAATTACAGAAGATCAGAAACAATTTACAAAAAAATTATTTGAAAGTACTAGTAAAATTTATGAATTTACTGAAGATTACCTTGATATATTTTTAGCTTTAACTTCATCAGGTCCTGCAATTATTGCTTTAATTATAGAAGCATTAAGTGATGGAGGATTAAGTGGGGGATTACCAAAAATAATTTCAGAGGAACTTGTTATGGAAATGATATTAGGGACTATTTGTCTAATAAAGGAAAATAAACTTACTACTTCTGAGCTTAAAAATTTAGTAACCTCTCCAGGTGGAACGACTATTTCTGCTTTAAGGATTTTAGAAAAAAAGAGTGTTAGGTCAGCATTAATTGAATCAATAGTTTCAGCTTGTAATCGAAGTAAAGAGTTTCGTTAGGTTTTTAAATTATCTTTTAAGTTCATATAAACTTTTTCAAGTGAATTTATATTTTTAGTAATTGTGTATCTCTCAAGTATACGTTCTCTAGCTTTTTTCCCAAGATCTTTTGTAAATGAAGGGTGTTCTACAAGAATTGGGATTATAGTTTTTAATTGTGCAGCCACATTATCAGTTGAAATTACTATTCCTGCTCCTTTATCTAAAACTTCACCATCAGCTCCTGCATCTGTAGCTACACAAGCAGTACCAGCAGACATTGCCTCTAAAAGTGATAATGATAAACCTTCTACTAAGCTTGGCAAGAAAAATACTTCTGCTATTTGCATTATTGCTACCTTAGTTTCTAAATCTAATTCGGCACCCCACCAAATTAATTTCTCATTACCAAGGTTGGAAAAACTATTTTCAAGTGTTGGCTTCATTGGTCCATCTCCAACAATAACTAATTTGCAATTTTGAGTGTTTGTTTGGC
>CACLFQ010000022.1 GCA_902606255.1 uncultured Prochlorococcus sp. | reverse complement strand
GGTTGGCCCAGATTATCTTGATCAACAACAACTTAGTGCAATTGGCCAACCTATTTGTAGGAATTTAGATATTTTTTTAAGTGGTGAGGAATGGGTTCAAGAAAGTTTTTTTAAATATTCTTTGAAATATGAATTCTCATTAATTGAAGGAGCAATGGGTCTATTTGATGGATTAGGGTCAACAACCTACTCCAGTACAGCAGATATCTCTAAACTTCTGAATGCTCCAGTAATTTTTATTGTTAATGCTAGAGGTCAAGTAGCTTCTCTTTTGGCTACTATTCGAGGTTTTAGAGATTTCGATAGTGAATTGTCAATAGCAGGAATTATATTTAACAACGTTAATTCAGATAGACATAAAAAATTAATCAAAGAAGTGTTTAAAAATGAAGACATCGAAATTCTTGGTTTTTTACCATCTGATTCAAAAATAACTTTAAACAAAGCTAATTTAGGTTTGATATCTCCATTGGATAATGGTAAAGCAATTGATGTTGAATATTTTGCAAATTTCGCCGAAAGAAATCTTGATTTATTTTCTCTTATTAAATTCCTGAAATCTCCTCAAAAGAAAATATTTAATTCTGTCAGTTTTGAAGATTTTAAAATAGATAAAAGTAAACCTATCGCAATTGCAGAAGATAAAATCTTTCATTTTCAATACCCTGAAACTAAAGAGTTTTTGAGTGAAATAGGCATGCCATTAATTTCATGGAGTATTTATGATGATGAAGAAATACCTAATGAGGCTTCTTCTTTAATTATTCCTGGTGGGTTCCCTGAAAAATATGCTGATCATATAAGTAACTCTATAAAAAGCTTAAATTCGTTAAGGAAATTTCGCAAAAATGGATTTATATATGCAGAGTGCGGAGGGTTGATGATTTTAGGAGACTTTATAAAAGATGAAAATGGTAATAATCATAAAATGAGTGGCATCCTGCCTTTTAGATCAAAAAAAAGTAAACTTTCAGTAGGTTATAGATACATTGAGGGTTTAAAAGATACTCCGATAATTAAACAAAAACAATTAATTAGAGGACATGAATTTCATTATTGGGAAATTGAAAATGATTTACCTGAAAATAATTTAAGAAAAGCTAAGCATAAGAAGAAACTTTCTTCCCCATGGAAAATTAAATCTTGGAAAACCGAATACAAAAATGAAGGCTTTTTTGATGAAAAATTACATGCAAGTTGGATTCATTTACATTTGCCAAGTTCTCAAGAAGTCGCAAAAAACTTTATAGATGCCACCCAAATTGGTTTTTCAAAGGATTCTTAATTTATTATCAAATCAAATATTTTCAGAGGAGAACCTAAAAAAAACATTCCAGGTAATGTGATTAATGGTCCTAAAAAACTACCCACCATGACCTCCATTTTTGTATGGCCCAGGTTTTCTTTTAAGAGTAATTCAGATTGAGGGTCTAGTTTTTTTGATAGTTTATTGATTTCTGCAGCTTGAATCCCAGCTGATTTTCGAACACCACTAGCGTCATACATAACTATTAGTGCTACAGCAACTGATAATGCGAATATTGAGCTATCAAATCCCAATTCATAACCTATACCAGATGTAGCACCAGTTATTAAGGCGGAATGACTTGAAGGCATACCACCTGTCTCGAACATAATTCCAAATCTTATCTCTCCATTTGAAAAGAAATTGAATACAATTTTAAAAAATTGAGCTAGAAAACAGGATAATAAGCTCCAGAAAAGAACTGAATTATTAAAAAACGAAAAAAAATCAGACATAAATTTAAACTAATTATCTGTCTCTATTTGTAATAAAGTCGGCTAACGATATTAAATACTTTGCATCTGCACCCCAAGGTTCAATTGCTTTTTTTGCTTTTTCAACCAAATCAAATGCTCTTTTCTTTGACTCCTCCATTCCAAGTAATTTAGGGTAAGTAGTTTTGTCAGCTAAAAGATCTTTGCCGGCAGTTTTACCAAGCTTTTCACTGCTGGAAGTTAAATCAAGAATATCATCTATTATTTGGAAGGCTAAACCTATTCCCTCTGCATATGTTGTTAGAGCTTGTAATTGTTTTTCGTTGGCACCTGCGATCATCGCGCCTGTTCTTACGCAAGCCTTTAATAGAGCCCCAGTCTTATGAAGATGAATATATTCGAGAGTTTCAAGGTCTACTTCTTTACCTTCGCATTCTAAATCAACAACTTGTCCACCGACTAGGCCTGGTGCACCTGCAACTAGGGATAATTCGCCAACTACATTTAATAATCTATTTGGATCGACTCCAGGGCTTCTTAAAGAGACCATTTCAAAGGCCCTTGTTAATAAAGCATCGCCTGCAAGAATAGCAATTGCATCTCCATATACTATATGATTTGTCGGCCTACCTCTCCTCAAGTCATCATTATCCATAGCGGGCAGATCATCATGAATCAAGGACATTGTATGGATCATTTCTATTGCTACTGCAGTTGGAACAGCAAGAGAGGGTTCTCCTCCAGCCAGTGAGCAAGATGCTAAACATAAAATTGGACGTATTCTTTTCCCTCCAGCTAAAAGGGAATATCTCATTGATTCTCTTAATATTTCTGGATTTTCAGGTCCCAAAGAAGAATCAAGTGCTTCTTCTACAACCTTTTTTGTGTTTTTAAGATATTTTTCAAAATCAGAAATATTATTTATAACTTCAGTCATTTTATCCCTTTAGTAAAAATTTTTTCATCTTGGAGTTTATGGCAAAAGGTCATTAAGAGTTGATGATAAACCAAATTTTTTTTGCCAGCTAAAAATAGTATTCACAAGTAACATTGTTACTGTCATTGGTCCAACACCTCCTGGTACAGGTGTGTAAGCAAATACTTTAGAAATGATATCTTCTAATAATACATCGCCACATAATCTGGTTTGATTTTTATCGGAACTTTTTAATCTATGTATTCCAACATCAATAATTACTGCTCCTTCTTTCACAAAACTCGAATCTATAAGATTGGGTTTTCCAGCAGCCGCAATTATAATGTCGGCTTCTCTACAGACTTTATTCAAATTTAATGTTTTTGAATGAGTCATTGTTACCGTTCCATTTAGATTCAACAACATAAGCGATAGGGGTTTTCCAACAAGCAAACTTCTTCCAATAACAACAATTTTCTTACCTTCAATTGTAATATTTTGGGATCTTAATAAATTAATAATTCCTGCTGGTGTGCATGATCTCATCGCAGGCTCATTTTTCACTAATTTGCCGATGTTTATCTCATTTAATCCATCTACATCTTTGCTGGGATTAATATGGCTTATGAGTTTTTGCTCATCAAACTTCTTTGGGATGGGAAGTTGTAGTAACATTCCGTCAATATCCCTATCAGAGTTAAGTTTGATTATTAATTCTTCAACTTCTTCCTGCTCTACACTATCCTTTAGATGAAAGATAAAGCTCTTTATTCCAATCCTTGAACATGCTTTTTCCTTGTTATTAACATAAACACCACTCGCAGGGTCTTCACCTATTCTTATTACAGCTAAACCGGGAGATCTTTTTGCAATTTTTTTATTACTTGAGATATAGTCATTTAATCTTTCTTCAATTTCAAGAGATAATTTTTTACCGTCTAATTTTAATGACATTTAGAAAAACATCTCCTTTTTACACCTAGCATGCCTATAATTTTAAATTATTCAAATAGATTTATTCATATTCTGTGAAAAACATCACAACTACCTTAAAGAAACTGTTTTATCTTTGGAGGCGAAGTCAAATTCCTGTAAGACATCCAATTAAAAGTTCAAGAATAGATAATCTCATAATTTTTTTAGTATGCATTTTAATTTCAATAATTTCTTCTTATAAACTACTTCTTATCTCACCTTTAAATATCGAAGATATTTTTTCTTGGCTTTTGACCTTTACTGAAATACTTATTAGTTCCGGAGTTTTGATATTAGTTGCAAAAAAAGAGAATCCCATAATTTCTTCAAGACAGATCTTCTTGATCATTACTCTTCTTTTAGCCGTACAATCTTCGAAATTAGTCTTAGCTTCAACCATAAGTCCATTATCTATGATAATTCCACCGGCATTAATAATATCTCAAGGAATGGGAAGCATAACAGCTTTAGCTTGGGTATCAATAGCAAGCTTTAGTTGGCCAGACCCAACAGTTGCTATAAATAATAATTTATTTTTTATTTTATTAGTTTGCTCTTCAGTAGTATCTCTACTTGGAGGAAGAATAAGAAGTAGAGCTCAGTTACTTCAACTATCAATATTTGTACCCATAGGATCGTTCTTGAGTCAATGGATATTAATAGGTAAAGATAAAATATATCTTATTAATAAGCAAGATTTTGTTTTGGCTAATGGGGATATATTTTCTGATTCCTTGCTATTGGCAATAGTAATGCTTTTTACAATTTTATTTATTCCTATTTTTGAATCGACATTTGGATTATTAACTAAAGCAAGATTACTCGAATTGGCTGATAAGGAAAAACCTCTAATTAGAAGATTGTCTCTTGAAGCTCCTGGTACTTTTGAACATACCTTACTAATATCTGGTTTAGCAGAGGAAGCAACAAGAATGATTGGTGGTGATATTGATCTAATTAAAACAGGAGCACTATATCATGATGTTGGTAAGTTACATGCACCTAATTGGTTTATAGAAAATCAGGATGGTTCAAAAAATCCGCACGACGAATTAGATGATCCGATTAAAAGTGCAGAAGTATTACAGGCACACGTTGATGAAGGATTGAAATTTGCCAGAAATAATAGACTACCTAAACTTATAGCTAATTTTATCCCTGAACATCAAGGCACCCTAAAAATGGGATATTTTTTTCAAAAAGCTAAAGAAAAAAATCTCGATATTAATGAATATTATTTTAGATATAAAGGCCCTATTCCTCAGTCAAAAGAAACAGCTATTTTAATGCTTGCAGATGGATGTGAAGCAGCACTTAGAGCTATGAATGTTAATGCATCTGATAAAGAAGCTTTGGAAACAATATCTAATATTATCTACTCGCGTCAAAAAGATGGGCAACTATATGATAGTAATTTATCGAAAGGAGAAATTTTTTTAATAAAAAGGGCATTCTTGAATGTGTGGAAAAGAATTAGACATAGAAGAATTCAGTATCCAACTAGCAAGAATAATACTTTTTCTTAATTTTCAATTTTATAGCCTAATACTTCTTCGATGTTTTGGATTACACCAATAAAGAAGAGCTAACGTACTTAATAATGTTGTTAAAAGTGTAAACCCGCCAATTCCATAAATATCTTGAAGAGTTATGAGTCTTACAACTGAATAAGGTGCCATACCAGAAATTACCATTGATAAAGATACTAGAGTTAAAGTTACTCCCCATTTTCTCTCTGCTAAAAGAGCTGCTGAAGAAACTATTCCAACAATCGCAGCAGGCCATCCAAGACTTATGGCAAGAGTTATATTTGCAACTTTTAGTGGAGGTCCATAACTTATTATTAACGCGATTATTGGAAGTGCAATTATGTTGCCGATTAAACCCACCCACGAAAGTGCCCAATATCCATGTAACCTTTCTCTCATTATTTATTGCTTAGACTATTAGTTAAATCTACAGTATTAAGAGACTATTTTTAATGCTACTTAATAATCCTAAGAAATAATTTAATTTGCAGGATTAGATAGAAATGAATTATCAGAATTTTCTAAATTATCAAATTGTGGATGAATTGAATTTTTTTTCTCAGAGAATACAAGTCTATTTAAAGCATTTACGTAAGCATTAGCTGCAGCAACGACTACATCCGTATCAGCAGAATGACCAGAATATATTTTATTATCCCTTCTTATTCTTATTGTTACTTCGCCCAAAGCATCTATTCCTTCTGTTACCGACTTAACAGAAAATTCAATTAATTCATTAGGAACTTTAGCTAATTTATTTAAAGCCTCGCATACAGCATCAACGGGTCCAGTCCCTATTGATACAGCAGTATCCTCAGTATTATCTTCCGTGTTTAAAAGTGAAATGGTGGCAGTAGGTTTAGATGCGTTACCGCAACTTACTTGTATAAGACTTAGTTGAAATTTAGCTTCTGGGAGCTGAACTTGTTCACTAACAATTGCTTCTAAGTCTCTATCAGTAATTTCTCTTTTCCTGTCAGCTAAATCCTTAAAACGAGCAAAAGCATCATTTAAATCTTCTCGGCTCAGGTCATATCCCATTTCTTCTAATCTTGCTCTTACTGCACTTCTTCCACTAAGTTTCCCCAAAGATATTTTGTTGTCACTCAAACCAACAGTTTTTGCATCGATAATTTCGTAAGTTAGTCTATTTTTTAAAACCCCATCCTGATGAATGCCTGACTCATGTGCAAAAGCGTTAGCTCCCACAATTGCTTTATTAGGTTGTACCGTCATTCCAGTTAGGTTGGAAACAAGTCTGGAGGTTTTGGTTATTTCTTCTGTTCTTATAGCAGTAAGAGGAGTTGGTGAATCTGGATTTCTTTTGAAAAAACTATTAAAAAAACTTTTCCTAACATGCAGTGCCATTACTAATTCTTCTAGAGAGGCATTCCCGGCTCTTTCCCCAATTCCATTAATAGTACATTCTAGTTGTCTTGCTCCATTTTTTACTGACTCAAGAAAATTGGCTACTGCTAAACCTAAATCGTTATGACCATGAACCGAAATTACTGCCTCTTCAATATTTGGAACATTTTTATTTATATCGGCAATTAGTTTGCCAAATTCACTAGGAGTTGTAAACCCAACAGTATCAGGGATATTTATCGTTGTCGCTCCTGCAGAAATTGCCAGTTGAATTACTTCGTATAAAAAATCAGGATCGCTCCTTGAGGCATCTTCACAAGAAAACTCAACATCATCTACCAATGATTTTGCATAATTAACCATTTCTGGAACTATTTGAAGAACATCTTTTCTGGATTTTTTAAGTTTATGTTTAAGATGAATATCACTTGTCGCAATAAAAGTATGTATTCTTTTCTTGGGAGCGGGACTTACTGCTTCGTAACATGCTTTTATATCTCCTTTAGATGCTCTAGCCAAACCGCATATTATAGGGCCATTTTCTTTCCCTACGGCATTGGCAATTTTATTAACAGCTTTAAAATCTCCTGGACTTGCGAAAGGGAATCCAGCCTCAATTACATCTACTCCTAATCTTGCTAATTGATGAGCGATAGCAAGCTTTTCTTCAAGATTTAAACTAGCACCAGGAGATTGCTCTCCATCTCGAAGAGTTGTATCAAAGATCAAAATTCTTCCAGGATCTTTGGACATTAGAGGGAACAATATAATCTTCATTTTAAGCTAATTAAAAAAAAATGACTAGATTTTGTTCAATAAAAACTTACAGCAGGCTTAATTACTTAATAATATTGGTTAAAATTCTGAAAAAAAAAATAAAATCCTTTAATTATTAAAGTATTCTTTTAAGATTGAATCTTCCTTTTTATAAAGGACTTATTTCGATTTTTAAATAATTCTAGGCTTAAATTATAAAAGTATGAATGGGCAATATTCCAAAAAAAATGTTTTAGGCCAGTTAGCGATAGTTTTACATGCTCATCTTCCTTATGTCAAAAAAAATGAAAAAAACTCTTTAGAAGAGGATTGGTTATTTCAGGCGATATTGGAATGTTATATACCACTACTTCAATCAATAGAATCTTCCAAAAATGTAAATCCTTCAAATACCAAACTTACTATTAGTTTGTCTCCAACATTATTATCACTTCTTAATAATAAAAAAATTCAAGAAACTTTCCCAAGATGGATTAAAACAAGAAATGATTTCTTAACTGAACTGCCACAAGAAGAAAAAAATGCCTCTGCATTTTTAATTAATAACCTTAATGACAAATACTTGTATTGGCAAAAATGTTCTGGAAATTTAATTAATAAGTTTAGAGTTTTAAATAATTCTGGAAATTTGGATATTCTTACTTGTGCAGCTACACACGGGTATTTGCCAATTCTAAGGGAGAATCCAGAAACTGTTAAAGGACAAATCAAGACAGCCATTAGGAACCATGAAGATACTTTTGGAACTAAGCCTTTAGGTATTTGGTTACCTGAATGTGCATATTATGAGAATTTAGACGAGATACTATTTAATTCTGGAATTAGATATGCAATCTTAGACGGTCATGGGATTCTAAATTCCACACCAAGGCCTAGGTATGGTGTGTACGCCCCAATCTGTTCGAAAAAAGGAGTTGCCTTCTTCGGAAGAGATAGTGAGTCAACTTTGCCTGTTTGGTCTGCTAAGGATGGGTTCCCAGGAGACAAAGTTTATAGGGAATTTCATAAAGATTTGGGATGGGAATTACCTATCTCCAAGCTGCAAAAGAAAGGTATCTCAACTAAAAGACCTTTGGGCTTGAAGTTTCATAAGATTACAGATGAAAACGTACCATTAGGGGAAAAGGCGTTTTACTCGGAAAATGAAGCCAAAAAGAAGGTTGTAGAACATGCTGATGCTTATCTTCTCGCGAGATCCAAACAATTAGAAAAATTAACTTTATCTTCTTCCTTTAAGCCCTTATTGGTAGCTCCATTTGATGCAGAGTTATTTGGTCATTGGTGGTATGAGGGACCTCTTTTTATTGAAAATATTTTAAAGAACTCTAGTAAATATTCAATTAAGCTTATAAATTTAAAAGAATTCTTACTTAAAAAGCCAAATCTTCAGATTTGCGATCCATCACCATCAAGCTGGGGACAAGGGGGCTATCATAATTACTGGCTTAATGATACAAATGCATGGATTGTTCCAGAGATCACAAAAGCAGGCTCAACTTTTGTTGATTTATGCTCTAGAAATTTTAGTAATGACTTATCTCCAAGACTTTTAAAGCAAGCAGCAAGAGAATTACTTCTCTCTGAGTCCTCTGATTGGAGTTTTATCCTAAGAGCTGGAACTACAAGTGCGCTTGCAAAAGAGAGGATAGAAAGACACTTATTCAGGTTTTGGAAAATAGTTGAAATGATTGAAAATCATTCTAATATTAATTTAAAGTTTCTCGAAGATATTGAGGAAGAAGATAAAGTTTTCCCAGATATTAACATTGATGATTGGCGAAAATAAAAAATACTAATTTAACTTAAGCATTCCTAGTTTTACTTTTAGAGGTGAATTTATAAACATCTTACTCATCACGTAAATTAGTTTTGGAAGTGGGAGAGTATTAGTAAGAAAACCTACCCATTCAGTGGTCGATAATCTAAAGAAATTTGAGAAAAAGCTTCTTAATCTACTTTCGTCAAAACTCATCAATCTTCTTAGACCATATTGGTAAAGTTTATGCCTTTGTGTTAACTCGTAAGGCCATAAGATCTCCCATCCTTTTGTTGCTAGTTCAAGAGAACTTAGATGAGGTTCTTTTAAGAAGAGTGCTAATTTTTCTGCAAGGAGTGGAGCTCTTCTTAATAAAGATCCGATCATGTATCCTGATGCAGGATGCACCATGCTTGCAGATCCTCCAAAACCAAGTACAAATTGTTTTTTAAATGGGAGGGGTAAATTCATTGGGAAAAGGCAATTTTCTTCATGAAAAATTTCACTTACCTCAATACCCTTACTATTCAGTCTTTTAAAAAGTCTTTTTTTAAGACTTTCTTGAGATAATGCAGGATAACTAGCTAATGATGTTTCTTCAACAAAAAAAGTTTCATTTCCAAGATCCATTGCATAAAGAAAGGAAGGAGAAGATAACTTTTCTTCATTATTTAAATGATTTGGACGAAAATCCATTAAAACAAACTGTTCCTTATTAACGGGTGGCGATGAAAATTTACCGACAATTCCATAAGCAGCTTGTTGAGCGATTTCATTTTGGACTGGTCTTTTTACAAAATTACTTTTATGACCACTTGCGTCAATGACTAACCTCGCATTTATTCTTAGACCTGAAAAACAAATCACCTCAGATAATTTATTTTTTTCTTTAATATCTTTTGCTGTTTCATTCAACCATTCAATTCCTATACACTTTTTTAAAAGTTCATTTTGAAAAGCTTCTTTATTAATTAAACCATAATCGTAGTTATGTTTTGTTGGATTATCTCCCTGTTGGGTTTCCCCATTTCCAAAAAAACTAACTGTTTTACACCACCTATGAGATAACAAAGACTCTAATCCTAATTCCTCTAATTCAGAAGCCCAAATACCATATGTATTCTCCCATTTTTCATTTGGAGATTTAGTTGATATCCCCTTTATATTAAGATCTTGCTTGGCTAATTCTGAGGCCAAGCATAGTGCTGCAGGGCCGGAACCTAATATTAATATATCAAGAATTTCCATATTTTCTAAAAAAACATTTTCTTTTAATTTTCCTTGCCTGGGTTGATTTTGTCTGTTTCTTCTTTTTGTTCATGAGGAACTAATACAACTTCTGATAAATGATCACCCTCATCTAATCTTTGTAATTTAACGCCAGTAGCTGCTCTAGATTGTTGGGAAATTTTATCTGCGTTTGTTCTGACTATCACGCCTTTTTCAGTCACAAAAAGTAATTCTTCTCCTTCTCCAAGTACCTTTAAACAAACTAATACATCACCTTTAATTCTGAATTTTATCGCTCTCAAACCCATGCCTGCTCTTTTTTGTAATCTAAATTGAGTTACAGGTACTCTTTTACCTAGTCCAAATGCACTGGCTATTAGTACCCAAGGACCTTCTGAAGAGTTAACTTCAAGATTTTCATCAAATTCTTTAGTAAGATCTTCATTCTTAGTCAATTGATCAACTAAATCAGATGTCAAAACATCCATAGATACAAGTTTGTCACCTTTTCTAAGGTTCATAGATTTAACCCCCCTTGCCGTTCTGCCAAGTGGCCTTAATTCGTTAGTATCTAATCTGAAATGAATCGCCATCCCTGTTCTTGATCCAATCAAAACACTATCGCCTTCTTTTGATAATCTAACCCAAGTCAAAGCATCTCCATTCTCAAGATTTATTGCTATTAATCCATTTGATCGAATTTTTGAGAAAGCAGAAAGTGAGGTTCTTTTTATAAATCCAGCCTTGGTTAGCATTAATAGATAACAATCGTTATCAAAAGAATCAACTGCAACCAGCGAAGTTATTTTTTCTTCTCTTGGTATTGGGAGAAGTTGAACTGATGGAGTGCCTTTAGCTGTTCTGCTACTCATAGGAACTCTATATGCTGGTAGAGCATAAGATACCCCCCTATCACTAAAAAGCAAAAGAGTATCATGATCATTACAGCTTATAAATAGTTTTACTTCATCATCTTCTTGCGTCTTTGTTCCAGCTTTACCTCTTGACCCACGACTTGTAGATTCGAATTCATTAACAGGCATTCTTTTTAAATAACCTGCTTCAGTTAATAAAACTACAGATCTGTCATTAGCGATAAGATCTATATCATCTATACCCCCGACTAAATCAAGTATTTCTGTTTTTCTTGGAGAGGAAAATCTTTCATCTATTTTATCAAGTTCTTCAAGTATAATTTCAAAAATTCTTTCTTTACTATTCAATATTTGCTGATATTCGTTGATTTTTTGGGTTAATTCATTATGTTCCCCTTTGATTTTATCTGCTTCTAGGGCTGTTAATCTTCTTAATTGCATTTGTAAAATTGCTTCTGCCTGTTTAGCAGATAACTCATGATCAGTTTGTAATTTTTCTCTCGCTGAAACTGTATCTTTTGCTGATCTTATTAGATTGATAATCTCATCCATAGAACCTAATGCTAATAAAAGACCTTTTACAATGTGATCCCTTTCTTCAGCCTTTTTTAATAAAAATCCTGTTCTTCGCCTTATCGTCTCAACTCTGAAGTCTAGAAATACATCTAACATTTTTCTTAGTGAAAGTGTTGTGGGCTCTCCTTTTACTAAAGCTAGGATATTTGCACTAAAGTTATTTTGCAGAGGTGTTAACTTAAATAAATTATTTAAAACTACTTGTGGGTAGGCATCCCTTTTTAGTTCAATAACAATTCTCATTCCATCTCGATCACTTTCATCTCTAATATCAGAAATACCTTCTAATTTTTTTTCATTAACCAAGTCAGCAATTCTCTCTATCAATGCCGCTTTATTAGTTTGAAATGGAAGCTCTGTAATTATTACTGCATCTTTCTCTGCCCTACCAGGGGATTTAATTTGCTCAATATTTGCTACACCTCTCATGGTTATTGATCCCCTTCCTGTTTTGAAAGTTTCTCTGATTCCATCTCTGCCTAAGATTTGACCACCTGTGGGAAAATCAGGACCTTTAATTATTTCAAAAAGTTCTCTATCTTCAATTGAAGGGTTTTTGATCATTAATTTAAGACCATTAATTAATTCCCCTAAGTTATGAGGTGGAATATTAGTTGCCATTCCTACGGCTATTCCAGATGATCCATTTAGAAGTAGTTGAGGGACTCTAGCAGGTAACACTGTTGGCTCTTGTTGAGAACCGTCAAAATTATCAGCGAAATCTACAGTTTCAGATTCAATATCCTCTAGTAAACTTTCATCTGTAAGAGACTGTAAACGAGATTCTGTATATCTCATTGCTGCTGGAGGATCATTATCTACAGAACCAAAGTTTCCATGGCCATCTATTAGTGGCATCCTCATAGAGAAATCCTGTGCCATCCTAACCAAAGCATCATAAACAGCGGTATCACCATGCGGGTGGTATTTACCAAGTACTTCTCCCACAACTCTTGCACATTTTCTGTAGGGTCTACCGCTAGTCAGACCAAGTTCATACATTGCATAAAGAATTCTTCTATGAACAGGTTTTAATCCATCTCTTGCATCTGGAAGAGCACGACCAACTATAACGCTCATTGCATACTCAAGATAAGAGCGAGACATCTCATTTCTTAAGTCAGTCTGAATAATTCGGTCGTTATCTTCGCTTAATCCTGAGTTATCAGAATCTAAAATATCAGACATACAAAAATCCTTTATTTAATAATAATCGTTGATTGTCATAATGAATTAAAAAAAAGATTTATTTAATTCCCAAATACTCACATTTAAACACAAATCAAAATAAAACCTGTTGTTTTTGAATAAACCTTGGCTTATTACCCCTTTAGTTGTTAATTTAATCTGAATTAATGAATAATTCCGTGAATATTGAACTTGGTTTAAATAAAAAAGTCAGAAGGGCTTATGGTATTGATGAAATAGCTTTAGTCCCTGGCAATAGAACAATTGATTACGATTTGACTGATCCTTCTTGGTCAATAGGTGATTTCAAAAGAGAAGTTCCGATTGTAGCTAGTGCTATGGACAGCGTTGTCGATGTCAATACGGCTGTAGAACTTACAAAATTAGGATCCTTAGGCGTTATTAATATGGAGGGCATACAAACACGATATGAAAAACCTGATGAAATATTGAATCAAATAGCATCAGTAGGTAAGAATGATTTTGTTCCATTAATGCAGAAGATATACAGTGAACCGGTAAAGAAGGGATTGATTTTACAAAGAATAAATGAGGTCAAAGAAAAAGGAGGTATAGCAGCTTTTAGTGGGACTCCTCAGGCTGCTATAAAGTTCAAAGAAACACTTGAAAATTCCAAAATAGATTTATTTTTCCTTCAAGGAACAGTTGTTTCAACTGAACATGTTGGTATGGAAGGTAAGGAAACTTTAAATATTAAAGATCTCTGCCAATCTATGAGTGTACCAGTTGTAGCGGGTAATTGTGTCACTTACGAAGTCGCAAAACTTCTTATGGATGCTGGAGTTGCAGGATTAATGGTTGGTATAGGCCCTGGAGCGGCATGCACATCAAGAGGAGTATTAGGAATTGGAATCCCTCAAGCAACTGCAATTGCTGATTGTAGTTCGGCAAGAAATGATTACTTTAAAGAAAGTGGTCGTTATATACCTATTATTGGAGATGGTGGAATTGTGACGGGCGGGGATATTTGTAAATGTTTAGCATGTGGAGCAGATGCTGTAATGATTGGATCCCCAATAGCAAAATCCTCAAATTCTCCTGGTAAAGGATTTCACTGGGGTATGGCTACTCCAAGTCCTTTATTACCAAGGGGTACAAGAATTGAAGTTGGGTCTACAGGATCCCTAGAAAGGATAATTAAAGGCCCTGCCCTACTTGATGATGGGACGCATAATTTATTAGGAGCCATTAGAACATCAATGAGTACTCTTGGAGTAAAAAACATTAAAGAAATGCAAGAAGTTGAAATAGTTATCGCACCATCGCTACTTACAGAGGGTAAGGTTTATCAAAAAGCTCAGCAACTTGGGATGGGTAAGTAGTTCATTTAGAGCAAAATTATAAAAGCTTAGTGAATTAAGTATTAAATTGATTAATTTTCTAATTAGGAGTTATTATTAAAAGATGGGGGAAACCCCATACTCCTCACACACTAAACCGCCCGATTAATCGGGCTTTTTTAGATATTTTGTTACTTATATTCTTTTATCTGTAATGAAATCATCACTTAAAAGAATTGCCTGCTAAATTTTCATAAAGGAATACTTAAATTATGTCATCAGCTCCAGCCGTAACTGATTCTTCATTTGACAAGGATGTACTGCAAAGTGATCTACCAGTATTGGTTGATTTTTGGGCACCATGGTGCGGTCCATGTAGGATGGTTGCACCCGTTGTAGAAGAAATCTCAAAAGACTTTGAAGGGAAAATTAAAGTTTTTAAATTAAACACAGATGAGAATCCAAATGTTGCTAGTCAATACGGAATTAGAAGTATTCCTACATTAATGATTTTTAAAGCTGGTCAAAAGGTTGATACCGTTGTTGGTGCTGTACCAAAAGCAACACTCTCGAGCACCTTAACTAAGCATTTATAAATTTAAAAGCTTTGCATAAAATTGGACTAATAGACTATG
>CACLFQ010000021.1 GCA_902606255.1 uncultured Prochlorococcus sp. | reverse complement strand
TTATCTAAATCTCCAACTCTCAACATTGTATGTAGGATACGCATCTTGAATTATGAACCTTAGTCTATTATCTAATATTTAATAACTATATGCCAAAGTTGATTTTTTCGAGGCTAAGTCTTTAATTGATTTCAGGAAAATTAAGTTAAAATATGAATACTGAATTTTAACAATATATTGAATCAGTTATTCCAGAGACTCGCATCAGTATTTTTGTATACTTTGCCATTAAAGGCATCAATACCTTTTGGATATTATCTGTTCTATAAATATTCTTTTTTAAAAATACTATTATTACTAACTTTCCCAATAGCAATAATTGAAAAATCTTTGCCTTTTGGTAGTTTTTTATTATTTATAATTTTGTTTGTTGGATTAGCAAGAAATCCAAATATTCCCTATTTCGTTAGATATAACGCATGCCAAGCATTACTTATTGATATTGCTTTGATAATAATTTCATATCTCTTGAGAATATTTCCCATAGTTGAATTAGGCTCAATAATTTTTATATTTATAATATGTGTTTTTATTTATTCGATTTCTAAATGTATTTATGGAGTTGAACCTGAAATTCCCTTAATTAGTAAATCTGTAAGAATGCAAATTTAAAAAGATTTATAGATTTACTGACTTTCTTCAGCACTCATTCAGAATAGATTCCCATCTTTGTTGACTTGCCTTTATTGCTTTCATTGGTAGATTAGCTCCCTCAATTTCAAAGGCTTTAATTAATGATTTATTAGCTAATAGGCCTAATCTTGCTGCCTCTCTTTGCCTAGAGCATACTTTTTTTCTTGATCCCTCTTTTAGACTATTTTCAATTTCTTTTAAAATCTGGCTAGCTTCATTCGATTTAGAATAAAAATCATTCATGTAAACATCAAGTGCCGTATCAGCAAAGATTTCAACTGGAGAGATTATTGTGACTAAGCACAATATAAAACTTACAAATACAAATATTTTCATAAGAATCTTAAGTAAATTTTTTGTCTGATCTCTTTAGTACTAAATAAAAGGTAAGCACGCTAATTGTTCCAGATGGGCCTATTAAAACATGCCAAAATTGATCGCCACTAATTGAGAGCCTTGTTCCAAAGAAAGTCGTAAAAAAAATACCAAATATTGGGTAAAGGATAAAAAGCCAATCTTTAAAAACTCTTTGCCAATTTATAATTAGAAGGATACTTATTATTACTTGAAAAAGAAGAGCAATAGTTTTATCAAATAAAAAATATGAGATTATTGAACATAAAGAAATGCAAAAATTAGTTTTTTGAATAAATTTATTTTTTATAACTGATATTGATAAACATGTTAGACCTAAAGATAGGAAAGAATAAAATAACCAATTAAATAAAGAGGAATGATCTACATAAATCCAAGATGTTTGGGTATGATCTATCATTTCAGAAATTGATGCCAATCCTAAAAAAATAAAACCGAAAGGTATCAATTCGTTCTTGCGAATATGTTTGAATTTTTTGATCGATTTAATTCCTAATAATATTGGGATGATTGCCGCCTGAAAATGGGCTAATAATAAAATTGAATAAAACAAAATAAATTCTCAAACTCAATTCATCTGAAATTTAAAGACAAAAACCATGTTTAGGTTATTTTAGAAGGGATAGATACCATTGCCCGATTACTATGATCAATATTGTAAGAGCAAAAGGGAAAGCAGGATATCTTGTCTGAAAATTAGCTGGTGGCCAAGGTGACCAAGATATTAATCTTCCTTGAGGTTCATTTGAAATAACTTTTTTTTTTGATTTTTTGGATATAAAATTATTTGTGGCGAATCCTTTACTCATAGATTAAATAAATTTTATCTTAACAAAGAAGTAGCAAAAAGGCGTTTATATTTTTCTGTTGAAATTCAGTTGCTTTTATTAGAACGGAGGGGGTGGGATTCGAACCCACGGTACCCTTGCAGATACGCTAGTTTTCAAGTCTAGTCATTTTTTAGTCATACCAATTAATTTGATAGTCTTTAAGGAACAGAGTTCACCGAAAGTTCACCACTTATAAAATTAGAATATATTATTTTTAAACTTCTCAAACTTCCTCTTTGTTATGCAAGTAGTAAGCGTTTCATTTATTTGTAGAAATATATAAGATTTTCGATATAATTTTTAATTGTATTAACCTCCACATTAGTTTCTATAGATTCATATCTAAAAGTTTTTGACTTAAATCTTCTACCATCTCCTACCTGTTTAGTATCTATGAGTTTTGGTTTTCCAAAACATTTTTCCCATGCTTTTTTATTGAAAGGAACTGGGTCTTTTGGAAATGATGGCCATGGATCAGATTCAGCTTTCTCAGTAACATAGTTACCAAACTTATCAATAAACAAAAGTTCTCTATATGGATCGTCCTTTATATCAGGACATTTTCCTGTTTCCGCAAAATTTATACCCTCTTCAATAAGTTCTTTAATTAATGCTCTTTCTTCAGCTATAGCTACTTTATCTGCTATTCTTTGAGCTTTTTCTTCTTCAGTCGCTGTTGGTATTAAAAATATAGGAGCAAAACTTAAAGGAGCTCCAATAATTCCAATAAGTGCCCACCTCAAAAATCTATTTGGAACTTTCCCATCCTTTTCTTTTAATTTTTTATTTAAAACATACAAAACTAAAGGGGAAGTAATCCATCCAAGAGGGAATCCAAATGTTCCAAATAAGATTGCTATTAAATAACCTCTTTTCCTCTCAGATAACAGTTTTTTTTTATTTGATTCAGAATTTTCTTTAAGAACAGGCTTTCTAAAGTATTTTCCGTCTTTATCGTATGGCATAAAAAAAGGAGCTAATTGCCCTTTATTTTAGATCGACTGTCAATTATTCAGAATCTCTTATTTCTATTAAGAAAATCATCTTTTTTAGTTCACCGAAAGTTCACCACTTTTTCCTTAATTTACGGCAATGGAGAGGAACTCTAAGGAACTAGCTAAAAACTTCAGAAAATAAAAAAACTCCTAAAAGTAGTTGTCTCTTTAGAAGTCAGTTGTGGATTACGGAGGGGGTGGGATTCGAACCCACGGTGCCCTTGCAGACACGCTAGTTTTCAAGACTAGAGCCTTAAACCACTCGACCACCCCTCCAGAGGGTTATTCAATTTTTTTGAACTTGCTTAGCCTAGCATAGAAAGTTAGTCATAGGCTAGAAAATCTTATGAAGAATATACTTATTTTAAACAAAAGATAAACAAAAATTAGCAATCCCAAAATTGATTTAAAAATTACCTGAAGGAGTCAAACTTGATGAAAAAAAAGAATAGAAAATCTACCTACTGATTTCCCACTTCAACATTTAAGTATGTTTAAAACAATGAGAAAGAAAATAAAATAATCGTAATTAACAATATTTATTTTCAAGAATTATTTTTCTTGCTACTAATAGAAAGCCAATACAAAATAAAAAATGCTTTACGTTCAGCATTGGTCATTTAAGACTGGATATCATCAAAAAGGTGCGGAAAAATTTCTTGGAGGAGGAGGAGATTATCCTGGAGTTGAGATGATTGGAAGATATCATGCGCCTGGATCTCTAGAAGGGTGGATAGTCTTAAAGACAGATGATCCAAAAGCAATATATCAGCATGCAGCTGAATGGGGTGAATTCCTTAATTGGGAAACCACACCGGTATTTACTGATGAAGAAGCTGGTCCAATAGTCGCTAAAGTCTACTCATAGTAAGTAATTGAAATTCAATCTACAATAAGGGGTAATCAGCTCCTTTTTTATGAACACACTCATCATTTCAACTTTTAGCTGCACATTTGAAGAATTCAAAACCGACGTTTCTGGATTTATAAAAGCAATGGGTCAAGAAGTAGTTTCGGGATATGAGTTCGTGCAAGCTGGCGAGCATAAATCTCATTTACTCATGAACGTCTTAGACATGGAAGCACTTGAAGCTGAAATGACTTCAGATGCAGCTAAAGAGTGGGACAAAAAAAATAATTGTAAGGATACCGTCTATGCAATTGAGCTTGTTGAATAAAAATTAAATGCTTACCAATACCTCTATCCGAAATTCACATTTTCTTGAAATAAACCAAATAAGTTATTACCAACTATGGCAGCGATTATTAATACTAAGGCAACTATAGCGAAAAGAGCACTAACATCTTTGATGTCATAAGGTGCTTTAAATAAAGGTTTCTGGTCTGCCATGGCTATCAAATCTATAAATGCAATTGAATCATATTATTTTAATGCTTGTGAGAAGTATTAAGTTATTCTTTTAGTTTAAAATTGGACAAAAAAAAAGCCACTTTTAGTGGCTTTTCCTATTTATTGGTTAAATAAACTAGCTTGTATAAGCTTTGCCTCTGTAAGTTAGTTCATTATGCTGCTTCTTAGCTACTTCTTTGTTCTGGACGTATTTTTGTCCTCTGTAAATTAGAGTCATTTTTTAAGCTCCGGTTTCGCTTAAGTCCCCGTTCCATGGCTTAAGTCGATTTGCGGCTTGCTAAACGCAAGTTGAACGTTTTGGTAGCGGTTACTACAAATTTACATTAACATCCTAGGAAATTATTTGTCTAGCTCTGTAATAAATAAACTTAATATATTAATGATAGATTAGGTTTCTGCAAAAATATTTATACATTATCCCTATGTAAATGCTTAGAGGTTACATTTTGTTCGTTTTTGAGAAGTATTTTTTATTTAATGAACTTTTAAATGTAAAATTCTTAAGATTATAAAATTTGTTTTATGTTTTCTAGAAGCAAAAAACCTACAGTAAAAAAATCTGCAATAGTTGAAGAGACTCCATTATTTGCTCAATTACTACCATTCGCAAACAGAATGGATGATAAGGTTCAATTGGTAAATGCTTTAGCTTTTACTTTTATTATGGGATTCTCAATTTTTGGAATTGCTCTGTGGAAACTTTCCGCAATTACTTAATTATTTAATTTTTGCAAAGCATTAATTTTTAATTCTTTGTTTTTGATTATTGTTACTAACCATTTAGAGGCAAGTCCCCTGGATATTGATCTATTTTTTAGAAATCTACATATATAGATGTGTAGATTTTTTTCATTTTTGGAGTTAAATTTTTCTTCAAATTCTAATATTTCTTCTTCTGAGGTCCTTTTTCTTAACTCATCCACTAAAGCATGACTAGAGGAATCATTAAATAAGTTTCCAATATTTAAACTTAATGTCATAAATAATTTATGTCCCTATTTAAGAGGTAGCCATAAATTAAATTTTTAAAAACTAATTTATATTTTTTATTTACAAATAATTTAAAACTTAATCTTTCGGTTTAGCCAGAGGGAGCAGGCACTTATCTGAATCGCAACCAGCTGGGCCAGCTTCAGATAGTTCTCCAACATCATATTTATTGAGAGCGTCAAAGAAATCGTTGTTAACTTTCCTCTCTATTACTTTATTTTGCAATGATATGTATTCCTCTTTACTTATTGGTTCAAAAGGCAATCTAGGGAAAGTTGCGTTGGCACTAAATCGAGCTAGTAATGCTGCTGAAATATATCCTTCATTATTGTCTATTGCATTATGAATAGCTTTCGCTAGATCCTCGATTTCATTTTCTCTAAATTCTACGGTTGCAGAAGTGTTATGCTCTGTGTAAAATTTCTGAACCTGCATATAAAAATCAAATTGTGCTAATGCTGAGAAATTATTGATATCTATTTGGTCAGCGCCCTCTATATTTGCCCAGCTAACTTCTGTAGGGATTTCAACTAACCATTCTGTACATCTTGGATCAAATGGATTATCAAGTAAGCAGCCATTTTCATCTTTATCAGATTGAGATGGAACAACTGAGTAACCATAATCCATGCAAGCTAAAGCGATTGGATCATTTTTCCTGAAAGTTATTCTTCTAATGAATCTTTGAGCTTTTGGCGGATGCCATCCTGGCGCTGCTCCTGTTAGAAGACTTTTAGTCCCAGCTGGCTGAACAGTTGTACATCTATTTGGTCTTCTTAGATTATGTTTATCACAATATTCCCAGACAGTTTCTTTTACTATTTTTCTCCAGGAATCTAGGAATTTAGCTTCCTGCTCCTTGAAAGCCTTTCCTTCTTCACTATTTGGCCTTCCTGCTTCCCACCACTTCAACCATGGAGTCCCAAAAGCATGGACACAAAAATCAAATAATCCAGTGAAACTTACCCCTACAATAGGGTCATATTCTCTACTTTTTCTGTAACGCTCAACTTCAAATTCATGATTAAGTAAGCATGCTACAGAAAGAGCTGCTGCTTTAAAAGCTTTTTTTTGCTCTTCAAAATTTCCTGGATCAATCTGATTTAAATGAACTTCAGCCAAATTGCAGTGGAAATCATTTCCCAAGATCTCCCCACAGGGGTTAAGTCCATATCGACTCATCCTGTGGTCTAACTCTTCTTCAGAAAATGGACCATAACTACTATTTATCCAATTTCTCGCTTCATCCTTACCTTGTTCTGAGTAGATTTCAATAAATTCCTTTCTCAATTCATCATCTTTGAGAATATCTGCATTTGACCTTGCAATTGCTTCTGGAGCAAATTGAATAGCTCCCTCACCAGAATGAAATTGTTTTGTTACAGCATCCAAAACAGTTTTGTAAGTGGGTTTTGTATGGTAAACCCTTGTATGATTAGCCATCCTTAGGGCATCTTTTTCAGGATCTATTCTCCAATTACCATTATCATCTTGACTCCATAAATTTTCTTTTGCCGATGCTGCTTCCTTATCATCTGAAGCAAATTGTCTCATTCCAGCACTTCTTCTTATATTCCCAGCAACTATGGTTACTGCAGCTTCATCAATTAATAAACAACATTCTACTGTACTTAATTTCCTGCCAATTGCCTTTCCAAGAAGTGATGAGACTCTAGAGTAGAGATCTTTCAATTTGATAGGATTTGCCATGCCACCAAAACCTTTTAATGATTCTCCAGCAGGCCTAATATCTTCCAAATTAATATAGACATCAATTTCTCTTTCAAGACTATCGTTACTTGATGCCTCAAGAAGATATTTATAGCTATCTACCCACCCTCTTCTGCTATCTCCAACTTTGATATGAATATCTTTTCCTTTGATCTCTAATGATGATTTTTCTTCTCTTTGATCTTTAGGAGTTATTCCGACTTCACTAACTGATTTAATATTTATTTTGTTTATTACCGTAGGTAGATTATTTATAAAATGAGGCTCAATGATTGCTCCTGTTCCACATCCCATCATTGCTAAGTCCATCATCAAAGCAAAGGCTTCCCAATCAATTAAGTTAGTTGAAGTACAGTTGTATGCCCCAGAGAAATTTTGGTTTTTATTAATCCAAGGAGTTCCTCCAATCCATAACCATCTTCCTGAAGGTTGGGCTTTTTGGTTACTTTGCATCTCTCTCATTAGGATCAATTCTTCATCAGAAAGTTTTCCTAATTCTTTTAATCCCGATAAATTTCTTTCACCTACTTCACTCCAGTTCTCCCTTTTGCCAGAGGTAGTTTTTCTACTGTAAGATCTGAAAAAAACAGGATAAGCAGCTGGCGCAGTTTTTGGAAAATCATCTTTTTTAAGATTATTGGAATTGCTCTCTGAAGAAGCTTTATTTGGTGCAAGAGTCACGATAAAAAAAACGTATGTAAATAACCCGTACTGGAAGAATAACTCTACCTGTGGCGTCTGCAACCATTCTTACCACTATTTAACGGTTTGTGTAGAATTATGTTTAATATGAAATCTTTGTTTCAAGAAAGGATATGGAAAGAATCCCTGAACCTGAATTAATGGAAGAAAAAGAGCAGGTCATTTCTTATGACGAAGCTGATTTTTCAGAAGGTGAAGTTAATCTGATTAATCAAATAAATCAATATCTTTTGAGAAAAAATATTTCTTTAGGTGAAAAAGATTTAATAGTTGATTTAGGATGCGGCCCAGGAAATATTTCTGAGAAGTTAGCAATAAAATGGCCTAATAGTGAAGTAGTTGGAATAGATGGTTCTAAAGAGATGATTTCAAGAGCACAATATAATAAAAATACTAATAAAAAAAAATTAAAAAATTTACGTTACATTTGTTCAGATATCAAAGACATTAAATCTAATAATCTTTTACTTAAAAAAAAAATTAGCTTACTCGTAAGTAACAGTTTGATCCATCACATTACCAATCTTGAAGATTTCTTCAACACCATAAGAAGTTTGTCTAATAATATCACTGTAAATTTTCACAAGGACTTGAAAAGACCATTAGATGAAAAGTCCGCTCTAGAACTCAAAGCACAATGTTCAATCAAATATAATGAGATTTTAACTAATGATTATTATGCATCTTTAAGAGCTTCTTATACTTTTAAAGAGTTAAAAAATTTCACTTTAGAGAATAATCTATCCTCTTTAGATGTGTTTGAAGACGGTGATAAATATTTAGTAGTCTATGGTAAGGTTTAAGAACTAAGTTAAAGGCCCTTAATATTATATAGATGAACTTAGGTACTAAAATTTTAAATAATAAAGACATACTGAATGCTGTAAATAAGAGGAGAAATTTTGCCATTATTTCACATCCAGATGCTGGAAAAACTACTCTTACTGAGAAGCTTCTTTTATATGGAGGCGCCATTCAACAGGCAGGCGCGGTAAAGGCTAGGGGTAATCAGAGAAAAGCCACTTCAGACTGGATGGAACTTGAGAAACAAAGAGGTATTTCTATTACATCAACTGTATTGCAATTTGAATATGAAAGATCAGTAATCAATCTATTGGATACACCAGGACACCAAGATTTCTCCGAAGATACTTATAGAACATTAGCTGCTGCTGATAACGCAGTTATGTTGGAAGATGCTGCTAAAGGATTAGAACCTCAAACTAGAAAATTGTTTGAAGTTTGCAAGATGCGAAAAATACCAATATTTACTTTCATAAATAAAATGGATAGACCTGGAAGAGAGCCATTTTCTTTACTTGATGAAATTGAATCAGAACTTGGATTAAGTACTTTACCTATTAACTGGCCGATTGGGAGTGGCGAAGAATTTAGAGGAGTTATTGATAGATTTTCGAGAGAAGTGATTTTATTTGATAAAGCGGTGAGAGGTAAACAATCGAATGAGAAAAGATTAAGTCTTGAAGATAAAGAGCTGTCAAAATATGTGGAGAGAGATTTACTTGAAAACTCACTTGAAGAATTGGAGGTTCTTGATGAGGCAGGATCGAAATTTGAAAAAGAAAAAGTTTTTAATGGTTCTTTAACCCCAGTTTTTTTTGGATCTGCCATGACTAATTTTGGTGTAAGACCATTTTTAGATAGTTTTTTAACAATGGCTCAAAAGCCAACTTCAAGAAATAGTAATAAAGGGGATATTGAACCTGCAAGCGATGAATTTAGTGGGTTTGTTTTTAAGCTTCAGGCAAATATGGATCCAAAGCACAGAGATAGGGTCGCTTTTATAAGAGTTTGTAGTGGAAAATTTGAAAAGGATATGTCAGTTAAACATTCCAGAACTGGGAAAACAATCAGATTATCAAGACCACAAAAAATATTTGGGCAAGATAGAGAAGTAGTTGATGATGCCTATCCTGGAGATGTAATTGGCTTGAATAATCCAGGTATGTTTTCTATTGGAGATACTCTTTATACTGGTACACATCTGGAGTACGAAGGTATTCCATCCTTTAGTCCTGAAATATTCAGCTGGCTAAGAAATCCAAATCCCTCAGCATTTAAAAACTTTAGAAAGGGCGTTAATGAACTTCGTGAAGAAGGTGCTGTTCAGATTCTTTATGACTTTGATGAGAGCAAAAGAGACCCTATTCTCGCAGCTGTTGGTCAATTGCAGTTGGAAGTAGTAACTCACAGGTTAAAAAGTGAATATGGTGTAGATGCAAATCTTGAATCAATGCCATATCAATTGGCTAGATGGGTTTCTAATGGATGGCCAGCCATTGAAAAACTAGGCAGAATATTCAATTGTAAAATAGTTAAGGATTGTTGGAATAGGCCTGTTATTCTTTTCAAAAATGAGTGGAATCTAAATCAATTTGTTGAAGACAATAGTCAATTAAATTTAAACAAAGTTGCTCCCGTTGTTAGTGGAGTGGAACCAATTGTTTTATAAAGACTTAATGGATTATAAAATTGGTTAATCTGTTAGTATTGGGAAAAAAATTTGGATTCAAACAGTAATAAAAACAATAGTGAAAAATCACCTTATGAAATTTTAGGTGTAAAAGAAGGTGCTGCTTTTGAGGATATTCAGAGGGCTAGAGATCTTAAAGTTAAAGAGGCTGGTGAAGACTTAATTTTAAAAGCAAAAATAGAATCCTCCTTCGATCAATTACTGATGGGGAGTTTGAAAGCCAGGCAATCTGGAAATGTAAGCTATGAAGCTGTGAGTGCCTCAAAAAAAGAAAAACAAATTAATCAATTTACTAATAATAATTTCCCACTGCTTTCTAAGATAAAAAATTTAAATAATAACTCTAAGAACTCAAGTCAGTATAGTCTGCCAAAAATAACGCCCCCCTCATTTGATAATCTTTCAATAAAAATATCTGTTGGGCTATTATTTTTAATTTTGTTATTTATCAGTCCAGACTCGAATAATAGACTTTTGCTTTCTATATCAACACTTATACTTACCTATACTCAAATTAAATCGGGGAAAAAATTTATAGGTTCTCTAGGTTGGAGTGTTACCTTTCTTTCGATAGGATTAATATTCGGAGGATTACTTGAGACTAATTCTTTTATTCAGGAAATATCAAACAATTCTTTATCAATACAAAAAATTCAAAGTTTTCCAGCTATGGTTATTTTATGGCTGGGCGTAATTTTCTTATGATTATTTTTCTATCATCGATTTAATTTCTTCATAATTTAAAAGATATTTATTCTTACAAAATTCACAAACCAATTCTGCTTTGCCATCTTTCTTTAGGATGTCCTCCAATTCGCTCTTATCAAGCATTTTCATTGCATTTAAACTTCTTTGTTTGGAACACTTGCATTTAAAACTAACTTCTTGGGAACGAGCTTTTTCAGATATTGATTTATCGTCAATATCAGGGAAAATATTTCTTATTAACGAAATAAGATTATCTTTTGACTGAAATAGGTCTTCGCTAAAAGAATTAATTTCTTTACATCTTTCTTCAAGTAGTGAGACTAGTAAAGGGTCAGTATCTTTTTTAGGTAAAACTTGAGCTAATAAGCCGCCACTGCAAATAACACTTTTATTTTGAATCTTTTCTCCAATAAATACAGCAGAAGGAGTTTGTTCTGAATGATATAAATATGAAGCTAAGTCTTCTGCAATATTTCCATTTACTAATTCAACTGTACTTGTAAAGGGCTCTCCAATCCCGCTATCTCTAATAACATTTAAATATCCAGTACCTAATGCTTTTGTGAAATCAAAAGAATATTTATTACTATCTATTTTGACTAGATCTAATTCTAAATCGGGATTCCCTACATAGCCTCTGACTTGGCCGTCTCTACATGCATCAACCAGCAGTCCCTTCAAAGGTCCGTCAGACCTAACTCTTAATGTTACTCTCCCATGCATTATCTTCATTGAACTTGCTAAAAGCAGTGAAGCACTAAATGCTCTTCCTAAGATGCAGGTGGTTAAATAAGAAAGACCGTGCCTTTTTTTAGCTTCTAGAGAGGATTCTGTTGTTAAGACCGCAACTAATCTTATTCCTCCATTTGCTGCAGTAGCTCGTACTATTCTATCCTTCATGATTTTCTTTCATAAGATTTTTGATTTTCCCTTTTTCCAGAATTAATATCCTAGAAGGAATGCTCTCAAATAAGGCGGGTTCATGAGTAACAATAATAATTGTATTTTTATTTTTTAGATCAAGAATTAAATTCTTCACATCGTTTCTCATTGAATAGTCCAATCCAGCAGTTGGTTCATCAAGTAAAAGAATCGACGGGTTTCTAAGTAGCTGAACTGCTACAGCTAACCTTCTTTGTTGTCCACCACTTAGTTGTTCTGGTGGTTGAGTAAGATTAATTTTTTTTAAACCAACCTTATTCAAAACTATCTCTATATTTTTCTCTTTTAAAGATTTATGGCCTATCTTTAATTCTTTCCCAATAGTTGTACCTATAAAGTATCTTTCAGGAAATTGGAATACTACTCCACAAAACCATCTTCTTTGCCTAGAAGATAAAATTTTATTCTTCCAAGTAATTTTTCCTTTTTGTGGATTTGTTAATCCGCTTATTATTTCAAGAAGGGTCGTTTTCCCAGAACCACTATTGCCGCAAATTAAAATAATTTCATTTTCATGAACTTTTAAATCTAGATTATCTATTATTTTTCTTTCACCAGTTTGAGGTTGATAAGATATTTCTCTTAAATCAAGCATTATTAATTAAGTTATGGGTATAAATTTTAATCTAGTAATAACTTACTTATAATAGCTATAGATCAAAAAAGCTAATAGAAAAAATGAATATTATTTTTAGAGAAGTTGATCCCTTTAATTGTTGGATATGGATAAAGTTTTCAGAACCACCAACTAAAGATGAAAAAAATTATTTAGATGGTGTTTTTGATAGTTGGTACGTTTTAGGAAGGTTAGGGGGATTTAACTCTGAAAATTTGCAAACTCATGAAGAAGGTTCGGATCTCAGTTGGATGTCCTACGATAATGACCAAAAAAACGCATCTCTTCCAGCCTTAATGCATAATTTAGGAATTATGGAATATCAAAATCTGTGGGGTAGATGTTGGGTTGATTTTGGAACTTCAGACTCCCTTTCAATAGATATATTAATTAATTCTTTGAATGAGATATCAAACAATTATGTAAAAATTGAGGAATTAATTATTGGTGGTGAAAATAATGATTGGGCTATTGAAGAACATGAAGATTTAGTTTTCAAAGATTAAGTGTGTTAGATGGAAGACTTAACAAGATTAATTATTTCCCATGAAAGAATTGAAAATATTAAGAACAATATTATAGAACTTACTAATGAAGAGGCTCATTATATAAATAAAGTAATGAGGATAAAAAATGGTAAAGAAATATTCATAGCTAACGGAGTCGGTTCATTATGGAAAGCCCTAAAAGTTAAAAATGATTGTTTAGAAATAAGTCAATTAAAAAAACCTTACTTATTTCAAGAACAAGAAATTTACTTATTAGGAATAGCCGTTGTGATACCAAAAAGTGGCTTTGAGGATATTTTAAAAATGTGTACTGAAATAGGAATTGATTTTATACAGCCATTATTTTCAGAAAGACAGGTAAATAAAAATTTAAATTTTTCGAGAAAACTTTTGAGATGGAATTCAATTGTCAAAGAAGCAGTTGAGCAAAGTGAGAGATTATGGAAACCATCTATTTTAAATGGTATGGATATTATTGAATGGCTAAAAAGTAGAAATAATCAAGAAAGAGTTTCAATTTCTATAACTAGAAAAGAAACAAGATATGACTTAAATCAATGGTTAAGAAAACAGCAAGAATTTGTAAATAAAAAAGGAGGTATTTTTTGGAATGTAATCGGCCCTGAAGGAGGTTGGTCCTCTAAAGAAATTGATTTTTTTAATAAAAATAATATTACCTTTGTTAAACTTTCTAATACTATCTTAAGAACTTCAACGGCTAGTATTAATGCATCATCAATTCTAAATCAATGGAGAATTGATTTAAAATAAATAAAATAAAAATGAGTTTGATCATAAATCAATTTTTTATAGGTTTTTGTATTAATTTTATTTTGATTTATATATTTTCTAAGATTCCTTTGATGACAAAAGGGGGTTGGATAAGTGCAGGTATTTTAGGCACAATTTTGTGGGGATGTTTGTCATGGCAGGGTTGGATATCAGTTGTGTTTTATTTATTATTTGGATCTCTCGTAACTAAAATAGGTTATAAATTTAAAAAAGAACAAGGAATAGCTGAAAAAAGAGGTGGTAGAAGAGGTCCTGAAAATGTATGGGGCTCTGCAGCTACAGGATTAGTTCTTGCCATGATGACTAAATTCAATCCTGCCAACGAAGTTTTGTTTAAAATAGGTTTTGCTGCAAGTTTTTCAGCAAAGTTGGCAGATACTTTTGGTAGTGAAATTGGAAAAAGATTTGGGAATGACACATATTTAATTACTTCACTTAAAAAGGTTGAGAGAGGAACTGAAGGAGGAATAAGTATAGAAGGAACTTTAGCTAGTATCTTTGGATCAATATTTATGGCTTTTATAATGCTTCGTCTATCAATTATTTCTACAAAATATCATTTTATAGTTGTTATAGTTTCTGGATTCTTGGCAACACTTTCTGAAAGTATTATTGGTGCTAAATTTCAAAACAAATATAAATTAAGTAATGAATTGGTAAATGCTATTCAGACAAGTATTGCTTCTGTTTTTGCTATCTTTGCTCTTATTTTATATTCATATTTTTTAAATTAAAAATATTTGGAAAGACTTAGGATTCCTTCCATTTTGTAAGAATCTCCCAACTCTTCAGTCTTTGGAAAATCCAGAAATGACCTTTGGAATTTAGATGAATTCCATCATGCGTAATCCAATTTTTACTCCTTTTATCAGAGTACATTTCTCTAAAAGTAGGAAGAAATGGGACATTCTGATTGAGGCATACTACCTCCATTCTTCTTTCATAAGAATTACAAAAATCATTTGAGTACCATAGACATCCTGCGAACGGCATTTTGCTTTCGTCAACTGGTGTCAGACCAATAACAAAGACATTTGTTTGAGAGTTCATTTCATTAATTAGTCTCTCTAATCCGTATTCAAATCCATCTATATCTAATTGATGTCTTCCGTTTTTCTGACCAATTGCTGCAGTGTCGTTAAGACCAACATTTAGCAGGATTGCTTTAGGTTTATTTCTTCTCGTTTCTCCTCTAGATGACCATTCTTTTTCCCATCTAGATGAAACTTTTTCTATCCCATCTCCCCTCACACCAAGTTGATAAATTACTGGCCCATCTTGGTTATTGCACCAATCTTTTCTAAGCCTCTCACACCATCCGCCACCTTCATTATCTCCCCATCCATAAACTGAGCTATCTCCAATTACAACTAGCTGTTTTGGTAAACTAATCACTATAACCGGAAAAAAATAATTACTTGATTCAACAAATTATTCTTACAAATCAAGTTAAACTATTTTTGATTTTAACATTTATTAATTCGCCAACTATTGCGATGGAGCTATAAGCTATCA
>CACLFQ010000020.1 GCA_902606255.1 uncultured Prochlorococcus sp. | reverse complement strand
CTTGATGTAAAGTTAAACCACCAAAACCAAGAGATGCAAGAAGGTCTTCAGTAGTTTTTAAATTGCATCGATTTGCAACTTTTTTCATAGCTTCACTAGAAAGTAATGCTTCAAAACCGTTTCGACCTACTTCTTTTTCAAGTAAATCTCTACCTCTTTTAATCGTTTCATCACGATGGCTTTTCTTATACCATTGGCGGATTCTATTTTTAGCAGTTGGCGTAACTACAAAGTTCAGCCAATCCAAGCTTGGTTTGGCATTATTATTTGTCAAAATTTCTATGAAGTCACCATTTTGGAGTGCTGTAGATAATGGAGAAAGCTTTTCATTAATTCTTATTCCATTGCAGTGATTTCCAACTTCAGAATGAATTCTGTAGGCGAAATCTATCGCGGTAGATCCCTTTCTTAAACCAACAACATCTCCTTTTGGAGTGATCACAAATACTTCTTCATCAAATAAATCTTCTTTAATTGAAGCTAAATAATCATTATGATCCCCTTCATTACCTTCTTGTTGCCATTCGACTAATTGTCTTAGCCAATTAAATCTCTCTGCATTACTTTTAGCAGGAGAACCACCCTCTTTGTATTGCCAATGAGCGGCGATACCATATTCAGCAATTTGATGCATTGAAGTAGTTCTAATTTGAACTTCAATAGGTCGATGTCTTCCAATCACAGAAGTGTGTAAGGACTGATATCCATTAGGTTTTGGTAATCCTATATAGTCTTTAAATCTACCTGGAATTGGTTTGAAAGTATCATGAACAACTGCTAAAGCTCTATAACAACTATCTGAATTGTCCACGATAATTCTTAGGGCAGCAACATCATAAATCTCGTGAAAATGCTTTTGTTGTCTTTCCATTTTGCTCCAGATGCCATAAAGATGTTTTGGCCTTCCAGTTATTTCAAAATTTTTCAAACCTGCTGAAACCAAGTTTTCCTTCATAAGATTCAAAGTTACTTTTAATCTTCTTTCCCTATCACTTCTTTTTACTGCGATTTGATCTTTAAGATCTTGATATTCTTTAGGCTCTAGGAATTTAAAAGCTAAATCTTCTAATTCCCATTTAAATCTATTTATTCCTAGTCGATTAGCTAATGGTGCATAAATCTCTCTTGTTTCTCTTGCTATTCTTTGTTTTCTCTCATCATTTAGCCATTCAATTGTTCTCATGTTATGAAGTCGATCTGCAAGTTTTACTAAAACAACTCTTATATCGCTGGCCATAGCCAAAAACATTTTCCTAAGATTTTCAGCTTGTGCTTCAGTCCTGTTGTTAAAGTGAATCCCTCCTAATTTTGTTACCCCTTCTACAAGTATTTTTACTTCTAATCCAAAATTTGCTTCTAATTCCTTTAAATCAATACCTGTATCTTCAACAACATCATGTAAAAGGCCTGCAGCAATAACAGATGAACTAGCACCTATTTCTTTGAGGAGATTTGCAACAGCAACTGGGTGGATAATGTATGGCTCGCCACTCGCGCGGAATTGCCCATCATGAGCTCTATAAGCAAGTTTAAATGCTTTTACTATAAGGTTTTGATTCTCATCATTTTCTTTATTTGATTTTTCAAAATTATTAATATCTTTAAGAAGCCAATCGGGAATTTTTATTTGATAATTCACAGATTCACTTACATATTTTTTATTTTCAGGCAAAATAGTTTTGGAAACTTCAATTTCGTTTTTTTCTTTTGAATTTGCAGCTGCCTCAGACATTTTATATTGCTTTAGATGTATTTTATTTAGGTCTAGAAAAATTTGCTATAAAATCATGGAAATAAATAAAGAAAAAATTCTTATAGTTAAAAATCTTACTGTTAAATATGGTTTAAAAAAGCAACCTATTATCAAAAATTTTAATTTGGAAATAGATAGAGGAGATCATTTGGCCATAATAGGACCCTCTGGATGTGGAAAGACTACTTTCGCAAAAACATTAGTAAATATATTGCCTGAAAATGCTAGTTCTAAAGGCCATTTATCGATTTCTGGTGTAGATCCTAGGAAAATTAATAATAAAGAAGCACAAATATTTAGAAGAAAAAATTTCGGATTTATCTATCAAGATTCGATAAAAAAACTTAATCCAATAATGAGAGTTGGGGATCATTTATATGAATTATTTAAAACTCATGATCAAACTAAATCATCTTTACTTATTAAAAAATTAGTAAAAGAAGTTTTTCAAAAAGTAGGAATTGAAGAAAGCAGACTTGATTCTTTCCCACATCAATTTAGCGGCGGAATGAGACAGAGGGTTTCTATAGCAATGGCTCTTGCTTTAAAACCTAAATTATTAATAGCTGATGAACCTACAACAAGCTTAGATACCAAAACAAGTTTTGAAATTATGCAAGAAATCATTCTGTTATGTAATAAATTCGATACTACTTTAATTTTAATTAGTCATGATATTAATCTTGCAGCAAAGTGGTGCAAAAAAGTTGCAATAATTGCAAAAGGATCGATTGTTGAAAAAGGAAATATATTAGATATTTTTCAATCGCCAAAATCAGATATCGGGATAAAGTTAGTAAATGCTTCAAAAATAGTATTAGAACCAAATACTAAAAATAATTTTCGAGATGAGGTCGTTCTAGAGGTAAATAATTTAAGACACTGGTATAAATCAAATTCTTCAATTTTCATGAATGAATGGAATAAGGCTTTAAATGAGGTTAGTTTCAAAGTATATAAGAATGAGACTCTTGGAATAGTTGGGTCTTCAGGGAGCGGTAAAAGTACATTATGTAGGGCTTTAATTGGACTTCTGAAAGTAAGAGGTGGTGAAATAAAAATTTATGATAAAAATCATGCATCGAAAAAAAATAAATCTTTTAAAAAGAACAATATTATGCAAATTATTTTTCAAGATCCTTTTTCAAGTTTGAATCCAAAAATGACAATTAAAAGTATTTTGGAAGATATATTTTTTATTCAAAAAATTTCAGATAAAAGAAAAATTGAAAAGGAAATAAAATTAATGTTTAGAAATTTAAATCTTCCCTTAAAGAATGATTTTTTTAATTCTTATCCTAGCCAATTATCTGGTGGTCAATTGCAAAGAATTTCATTAGCCAGGGCGCTATTGTTGAAACCAAAAATTTTGATTTGTGATGAGAGCGTAAATATGTTGGATGCTTCAGTAAAAATAGAGATTCTTGAATTACTGAGAGTCTTGCAAGAAAAAATGAATTTAACGATTATCTTTATCACTCATGATTTAGGCATTGCTAAAAGGTTTTGTGATAGGTTACTAGTCATGAATCATGGACAGATAGTTGATGAAGGAGAAAGTTCTACAATATTCAATAAAACTCAAAACGCGTATACAAAATCGCTTCTAAATTCTTCTTTAAATCTTATTTAACTTTCAGAATATTTAGTAATTTTTGAAAATCTAATGGTAATTCTGCTTCAAATATCAATTCTTTACCATTTATTGGATGTATAAGTCCAAGCTTAATAGCGTGTAACGCTTGGCCATCTAATTTACATGGTAGTTTTTTACATCTTCCATATAGCGGATCACCTACAATTGGATGATTAATGTGTGCGCAATGAACCCTTATTTGATGCGTTCGCCCCGTATCTAGTTTGAAACTCATTAATGAGTAATTGCCCAGTCTTTCTTTTAATTTCCAATAGGTACAGGCATACCTACCTGCAGTTTCCTCAACTACTTTATATTTCAATCTATTTAGTTTATCTCTGCCAATGTGTCCGACGATTTGGCCTTCTTCAGATTTAGGTGCTCCATGAATTACTGCAATATATTCCCGTGAAGCTATTTTTTCTTTTATTTGTTTCTGGAGATTTACTAATGCCTCTTGGCTTTTTGCTACCACCATACATCCAGAGGTATCTTTATCTAATCTGTGAACAATCCCAGGTCTTAGTTTCCCATTAATTCCAGGTAGATCATTACAGTGAAAAAGTAATCCATTAACTAAAGTTCCTGATTTGTGTCCAGGGGCTGGATGAACAATTAGTCCTGATTGCTTATTAACTACTATGATGTGCTCGTCTTCAAAAAGGATTTTTAAATCCATTTTTTCAGGTTTCAAATATACAAGAGGTTCTGGAGGAGGCATCCAGATTTGAACATTGTCGCCATTCTTTAGTGGAGTCTTTGCTTTTGCAGTTTTATAGTTTACTAGTACTAAACCTGAATTGATAAAATGCTGAATTCTTGCTCTACTTTGTTCTGGTCTTTTACTTACTAACCATCTGTCTAGACGCATAGGAAGAGGTAGCTCATAATTAATTTCTACAAGTTCACCTTCTCCAATGCCGAAAGAATTTTTATTATTTAATTCCATTGTGGGACTTCTAAAGCAATTTTACCAAGCATTTGATTTCTATAATCTTCCAATAATTTATGAGACATTCTTCTTTTATTCCCTGAGGTATGTTTTGAAGCTACTTCATCGATCCAATCAGAAGGACTTTCAAAGCCTTTTGTAATATCAACTCCATATCTGTTAGATATTTGTTTTAATGAGATATTCGCATTCTTATCTTTGTTGAGAGTGGATATAATTTTGATAAATCCAATTGCGACACTCTCTATTTCATAAGCAGCTTCTCCAATATCGTCACATAATGCAAGATTAAGTGCTGACTTTTGATCTTTTAAATTTGGAGGTATAACACCAGGAGCATCTAGTAGATCTATACCACTGTCTAATTTTATCCATCTTAAATTACGAGTCACTCCTGCTTTTCTAGCACTATCTACAACTCTTTTTTTTGCAATTCTATTAATTAATGCTGACTTGCCTACGTTTGGAAAACCAAGTGTAAGGGCTCTAATTGGCCTAATTCGCATTCCTCTAGAGAGCCTTCTATCGTCAATTGAAGACCTAGATTCTTTTGCGGACTTACAAATTTCTTTAATGCCTATTCCTCTTTTGGCATCACACCAATGCGGATATTGATCTTTCTCATTAAACCACTTATTCCAACTAGTGATTGTATTAGGGGAGATCATGTCTGATCTGTTAATTACAAGAATATGTTTTTTATTGTTGATCCATTTGTTTAAGTGTGGATGTCCTGTGGACAAAGGAATTCGTGCATCTCTAACTTCTATAACTAAATCTACTTTATTTATAACTTCAGATAATTTCTTTTCTGCTTTTGCGATATGGCCTGGATACCATTGAATTTTGGGTATGTCCACTTCAATAAATCAAATAAAATTTTGTTTTCCTTTTAATTTTTATAAGTTTCAAAAGTATTTACTTTTAAATTTTAGTATAAATTTAATAACTAAAAAAATTTTATAATATTTAATTCTTAAAATTTATTAAGGCATAGGTAACAGTTACTACTTTTTAACCCAATAAGCCCAAATTAACGTTAGGGTCATAAAATTAAAAATTTAGTTTGTTTAATGTCAAAATTATCTCTTTCCAGTCTTGACAAGACACATTTAGAAGGAAAAAAAGTTCTTGTCAGAGTAGATTTTAATGTTCCATTAAATGAAGATGGTCAAATAACCGACGATACCCGTATTAGAGCAGCCATTCCAACTATTGAATATCTTATTAATCATTCTGCAAAAGTTATCTTAGCTGCCCATTTTGGAAGACCAAAGGGTCAGGTAAATGAAAAAATGAGATTAACCCCAGTAGCAGCAAGATTAAGTGAATTATTGGGACAAAATGTTGCTCTTACTAACAGTTGTATAGGTGATGAATCAATTGCAGAATCTAATAGTTTAAATAATGGAGATATTCTTTTACTTGAAAATGTTCGTTTTTTTGGTCAAGAGGAAAAAAATGACCTGGATTTTGCTAAAAACTTAGCATCGCATGCAGATATGTATGTAAATGATGCTTTTGGTGCTGCTCATAGAGCTCATGCTTCAACTCAGGGAGTTACTAATTATTTAAGTCCATCAGTAGCTGGCTTCCTTCTAGAAAAAGAATTGAAATACTTGCAAGGGGCAATAGATGCACCAAAGCGTCCATTGGCAGCAATAGTTGGGGGATCAAAGGTTAGCAGCAAAATAGGAGTGCTTGATTCTTTACTAGATAAGTGTGACAAAATTATGATTGGTGGAGGTATGATTTTTACTTTTTATAAAGCTAGAGGTCTTGATGTTGGAAAGAGCCTTGTAGAAGAAGATAAACTTCAGCTTGCCAAAGATTTAGAAGCAAAAGCAAAAGCGAAAGGAGTAGAATTACTTCTGCCAACTGATGTTGTTTTAGCGAATGAATTTTCTCCTGACGCTGAAAGTAAAATATCTCAAATTGATTCAATTAATGGGGATTGGATGGGCCTCGATATTGGTCCAGATTCCATTAAAGTTTTTCAGAATGCTCTTGCAGAATGTAAGACAATAATTTGGAATGGTCCAATGGGTGTTTTCGAATTTGATAAATTTGCAGAAGGTACAAACGCAATAGCTACTACCCTTGCGGACTTAAGTGCTTTTTCTGAAGTTTGTACAATAATTGGTGGTGGAGATTCAGTTGCAGCAGTGGAGAAAGCAGGATTAGCTGAGAAAATGTCTCATATATCTACTGGAGGAGGTGCTAGTTTGGAACTTTTAGAAGGTAAAACTTTACCTGGTGTAGCTGCTTTAAACGACGCTTAGGCTTATATCTCATCAACTATATCAATACTCTTTGTGAAAGTTATCATTCCATTTGGGTGAGATATAATTCCTGACCATATTTGTATTCCTGGTTTTGAAGGAGCTCTTGTCATTTTAAAAATTCCTCCAGACGCTAAAGGCTCCAATAATATTTCTTGTTCAAAAAATGAATTTACTTGATGAGGTTTTATAGCTCCAGCTATTATCACTTCTTCAAGAGGCTTATTTAGAATAATATCGATATCATATTTTGAACCAGTAAGAACTCTATCAGGAATTTTAAAACTAATATCTATCTTCTTATCATCATTTCTTATTGTTGTGAATAAATTTTTGATAATCCCTTCATCTATTTTCCCATTTACGATTGAAAATAAATAATCAAAATCGGATTCGAGTATATGTATTTCTCCATTAATTATTTTTTTTCCAGAAACTTTTATTCGCAAAATATCTTTATTTGGGATATTAGATTTTAATCCTTTGATCTTCCATTTGCTGTCAGGAAAATCATTTATAAGCTTTGAAAACTGTTTTGGCATGTTTTGGCTTTCATCATTTACAAAATTTTTTTTAATAAATTCTAAATCTTGCGCATTTAAAGAGTTTTCTAGATTTCTTATAAAATCAACTTTTAAAGTTTGTGTTATTGCTGAATTGGGGATAATGAGATAAATAAGTATGTAGAGAGGCACTCCTATATTTTTGAATAAGTTTAAATTAAACATATTTATCATTTGTTATTTTCATTCTACTAATTAAAGTTTTTATGTCTAAAAAAAATAATTTATTAGTTGCAGCTAGTGGCACAGGAGGTCATATTTTTCCAGCTTTAGCAGTTTCTAAAGAGTTAGAAGCTGAATGGAATATTCATTGGTTAGGGGTTCATCAAAGACTTGATGTGAATTTTATTCCCAAAAAATATAATTTGAGGATTTTGAATATAAAGACACCAAGAAAAAATATTTTTTTATTTTATCAATATATAGAAATTTTAATGTCAACTTTCAAAATAATTAGGATCTTAAAAGAAAAAAAAATTAACTTAGTTTTTACGACTGGAGGTTATCTATCAGCACCTACTATTGTTGCTTCAAAACTTCTCAGGATACCTGTCATTATTCATGAGTCAAATTTAATTCCAGGAATGGTCACGAAATATTTTGGCTTTTTATGTAACTATGTTCTTTTAGGATTTAAGAAAACAAATTCTTATTTAAAAAATTGTAAAACTATTTTCACTGGTACTCCTTTAAGAGAGCAATTCTATAAATCTAATCTTTTGCCAGAATGGGTTCCAAAAGGGAAAGGACCTCTTTTGATTGTGATGGGAGGCAGTCAAGGAGCAAAATTTATAAATCAAATTCTTTATGAATCTCTAGAATTTTTAATGAAAAAAAAGTTTCGGATAGTTCATATTATTGGCGGATGTAATCAACAATCTTTTCATGTAAAAAATTTCAAAAATTATGTTCAAATGACATTTACAAATAAAATCGCAGCTTTAATTCAAAACTGTGATCTTGTAATATCGAGATCTGGTTCAGGGATAATAAATGAACTAATAGAGACTAAACAACCTTCAATTTTAATTCCATATCCTTATTCTAAGGATAACCACCAGGAGAAAAATGCAATGATTCTTGCTGGAATTGGAGGCTCAGTTTTAATTAATCAAAATAAACTTTCTAAAGAAGTTTTTGAAGAAACTCTAGAAAGAATTTTTAAAATAAAATCAAACAACGGAGAAAATCATTATGAAATATTAGATCTTATGAGGAAGAACATGGAAAATAATAATAAAATCAAATCTAAAATTGAGATTAAAAAAATTATTAATTATTTTTTAAAGGAATTTTGAATTTCTTTACATAAGAGAGTGTTATTTTCCCTGCTCTGCAAACTTATTCTTGCCCACTTTTCGTCAAGAAATCTAAATGAAGCACATTCTCTAAGCAATATTCCCTTATTTTCTAAGTATTTGATATTCGTCGTCAAGGATGTTTTACTTTCTATTAAAAAAAAGTTGGTTGAAGAATTATGAACTTTAAGGTTTTCAATTTTTGATAGCTTTTCATATACTCTCTCTCTTTCAATATTTATCCAGGTGTGAATCTGTCTTATCCATTTTTGATAGAATTTCTTATTATTTAGTAGGTCAATTCCCGCTTTAATAGCAAAGGAATTTAAAGGCCAGGGATCTCTCTTGGTTTGCCATTGTTTAAGTTTTTTAGATGATCCAATAACGTAACCCAATCTAAGACCAGGAATATTGAAGATTTTTGTCAGGCTTCTCAATATTAATAAATTATCATATTTTTTGATTAATGGTATTAAAGATTCTTTATCTCCATTAGGTGTTATCGATAAGAAAGCCTCATCACAGATAACTAATTTATATTTTTTTATAATTTCCTCTAATGAATTTTTCTCCCACAATTGGCCGGTGGGGTTATGAGGATTTGTTATCCAAATAACATCGCCTTTAGGATGAAGTGGAAATGATTGAGGAAAAATATTATTCCAGTTTTTTGGTAATTCGCAATTTATAAAATTACTATTCCAACAATTTAAAGATCTTTCATAATCAATAAAGCATGGAGAAGGAATACAACTGATTCCATATTTGGATGCTTCATAACCTGCCCAGGTTATTAGCTCAGAAGCTCCATTTCCAGGCAATATATTGTCTGGATTTATCCCATGAAATTTACCAATTATTTCTTTCAAATCACTCAAGTTTCTTTCAGGGTAATATCTAAATCCAAGATTCTTAATTTCCGCATTTAATGAATCTATTATTATTTGAGGGGGATCAAAGGGTACTAAAGAGGCACTTGCGTCAATGATTTCAGAAGGTAATAAATTTAATTTTTTTGCATATGCATATACATTCCCTCCATGCTTTAAGTTTGATATTTGCATGGCTTCTTTTGAGTAATCATTAGTTTCCGATTTATTCATTATTAATTATTCATTTTCTAATTTATTCAACCCATTTTAAATCTGATCCAATGGCCTCATTTATGTTAGATAACTGATGGTTATTAAGTTGCTTTAAAATTCCTTCAAGTATATCGGGGACTAATTGTGGACCCTTATATATCCATCCAGTATAAAGTTGAATTAATGATGCTCCAGAACAAATTCTTTCCCAAGCTGACTTAGGACTATCAATTCCTCCAACGCCAATTAAAATAATCTTTTTATCAATATTATGAATATGTTTTATTATTTGATTTGCTTTTTTTTGTAGAGGCCTTCCACTTAATCCTCCATTTTCTTCAGAAAGTGATAATCCGGTTTGCTTGAGCTTTCTATTTTCAAGACCTAATCTATCAATACTGGTGTTAGTAGCAATTATTCCATCAATTTTTTCCTCGATTATTAATTGACAAATATCTTCAATATCTTTAAGACTTAAGTCTGGCGCTATTTTTACAAATAATGGTGGACAGTTAGTTAAGTTTTTAATTTCTTGAAGAAGTTCTTTTAAAAGAATTGGATCTTGCAACTTTCTTAATCCTTCAGTATTTGGAGAACTTACGTTTATAGCTGCGTAATCACAGTATGGAATTAATAATTTTAAAGAAGTTAAATAATCATCTTTTGCTTGAGATAAACCAGTAATTTTAGATTTGCCAAAATTTATTCCTAAACAAATATTCTTCCTATTTTTTTTAAACTCAATACCTTGTTCAAGAAAGTTTTTAACTAGATTCTCAGCACCATTGTTGTTGAAACCCATCCTATTTAATGCTGCCTCTTCTTCAGCTAATCTAAATAATCTTGGTTTGGGATTACCATTTTGAGCAAATTTAGTTACTGTACCAAGCTCAGCAAATCCAAAACCAAAATCTTTCCATATATTTGCGGCATTTCCATTTTTGTCAAAACCCGCAGCTAAACCAATTGGATTACTGAAATTAATTCCACATATGTTCTGCTTTAACCTTTCATCAACAATAGAAAATTCTTCATTTAGATTTTTTAGGATTGATGAAAATACAGGCCAATTATGTTTTCTTGAACTGAATGATAGAAGGCTAAGAGATAAATTAGTTAAATATTCTGCATCTATTCCAGAGTCTTTTTTTAGGATAGGGGTTATTAAGCTGTTATAAAGATTTTTAAATACTCCCTTTTGTTCATTCATAAAAAATTAGGATTCTTTTTTTTCTATTATCCAATATTTTTTATCTTTAGGAATTAATCTCCAATTACGCCATTCAAAAAGTAAATATTTTTTTATCTTTAAGTGGTTTTCTGCACCCAATAAGTTACTAAGTTCTAATGAACTTAACAAGTACTTTTTGTCTGCAAATTTTTGAATTAATTCATTTCTTGAATATAATTCCTGAATTTCTGAAGGTGCATTTTTTTCAAAAAAGTCAACTGAAGATTCTGACTCTTTTAATTCACTTACTAAAGATATACCTTTGCTATAGTTGGTAGCGATTTTATCAACTCTATCATTTTGTTTGTCACCGCTATGACCCTTAACATATTCCATTATAAGGCCCTTAATTCTTAATTGATCAATTTTTTGCCATAAATCAAGGTTTTGAACTGATTTTCCTGAGCTTGTTGTCCATCCATTTCTCTTCCAATTAATAATCCATTTTGAATATCCTTCAATGACATATTTACTATCAGTTCTTAATTTAAAGTTCTCTTTTAATTTATAGGTTTTTAATTTCTCAAGAGTTTTTATAGCCGCAGTAAGTTCCATTCTATTGTTAGTGGTATTTTGCTCGGAACCACCTATTTCTAATTCACTATTATCGTCAAAAATTATTAAACCTCCCCAACCTCCTGGACCTGGATTACCACTGCAGGCTCCATCAGTTGCTGCTTCAATTGCAATACTATCACTATTCATAATTTTTGAAGCCGATATTAAATGTTATCGGCTTGAAAAAATCTACTCTTACTTAAGTGTAACTTTACCGCCAGCTTCTTCAATCTCTTTCTTTAAAGATTCAGCATCTGCCTTAGCAATTCCTTCTTTTACTGTTTTTGGTGCTGATTCAACAAGTGCTTTTGCATCTCCAAGACCTAGACCAGTTGCATTTCTTACAACCTTAAGGACTTTGATTTTTGCAGGTGCATCAAAGCTTTCGAGAACAACATCAAATTCAGTTTTTTCTTCAGCAGCGCCACTATCTCCATCACCGCCAGTTGCTCCTGGTGCTGCCATTACTACACCTGCAGAAGCTGCAGCAGATACACCAAAAGCCTCTTCAATTTGCTTTACAAGCTCAGATGCTTCTAAAAGTGATAGAGATTTTAATGATTCAAGAATTTCTTCAGTTTTTGCGGACATTTTCTTAAAAGTTAATAAGGGTTTAATTTAAGATTCTGATTTTTCAGAATGTTGTTTAAGTGATCTAGCAAGTCCAGAAGGTACTTCATTAATAGAGATCGCAATTTTTGTTGCTACGCCATTTAGAGCGCCAGCAATTTTTGCAATCAATACTTCTTTAGATGGAAGACTTGCAATTTCTTTTATTTCAGAATCGCTAAGAAGTCTGCCTTCAAATAAAGCTCCTTTGGTTTCGGATTTTTTGATGTCTTTTTGAAAAGATTGGATCGCTTTTACAGCACCACCAATATCTTCTTTAATTAAGACAAAAGCATTTGTTCCAGTCAGTAAAGATTCAAGATCGTTCCAATTACTATCTCCTTCAATAGCTTTACGCATTAATGAATTTTTAGTAACTTTGCAGATGCCATTAGATGTTTGCAATCTAGATCGCAAATCTGACATCTCTTTGATAGTTAAACCTTTATAGTCAAGAACTACAGCCATTTCCGAGTCGTTTAATAGAGATTTAATCTCAGTAACGATTTGTTGCTTATTCTCTAGTGTTCGGCCCATTGTTGTTTTTTGGATCGTGTTTAGGGAGAGCAGGAAATGCGGCAAAGTCCTTTTAAAAGAGGCCGCTTTTATTAGATCCAAAAAGAAATAATTAAGACGAGTCCTCGGTAGGAATTAAAAATTTAGAATAACTAAATAAACCTACTTTCTTTGGCCGTATTATTGCACTTTAAATTATACTACAAAGAGTTAACCTTCAGGTTGGTAATCTTGTACCGCATTTATGTCTACTTGAACTGAAGGCCCCATTGTTGAAGTTACATAAAAAGTTTTCCAATACTTTCCCTTAGCTCCACTTGGTTTATTTTTATCAATTGATTCTTGTAAAACTTTTAAGTTTTCAAATAGAGCCTCTTTTGTGAAACTTGCTTTTCCAAAGCGGACATGAACAATACCTGCCTTATCTGCTCTAAATTCGAGCTTACCAGCTTTGAATTCTTTTATTGCATTAGCAATATCATTAGTTACTGTTCCAGCTTTGGGATTAGGCATTAAACCTCTAGGTCCTAAAACTCTTCCTAATTTTGCAACCTTTGGCATCATATCTGGAGTCGCAATAAGTAGATCGAACTCCATATTTCCTTTATTGATGCTTTCCACAAGATCTTCTTCGCCAAATAAATCTGCACCAGCAGCCTTAGCTTTCGATACATTCTCACCGCTTGTAATTACTGCAATTTTGATGCTTTGGCCAGTGCCATGTGGTAATGCAACAGTGGTCCTTAATTGTTGATCAGTATATTTTGGATCAATACCTAAACGTATATGTGCTTCAATAGTTTCATCAAATTTTGCATTAGCATTTTCCTTGATAATACTAAGAGCTTCAAGTGGTTCGTAAATGCGATCTTCTATCTTTGTTGATAGAGCCGTCATTCTTTTGGATAGTTTTTTCATAATAATATTGGGTGCAAACGGTTATTAACTAACCTCCCCTAAATAGTGAGCAATTTTGCCTTGAACTCAATCAGTGATTGAGACGCCCATATTACGAGCAGTACCCTCAATTACTTTCATTGCTGATTCAACACTAGAGCAGTTTAGATCAGGAAGCTTAGTTTTGGCTATTTCTTCTAATTGAGCTTTACTTATATTCCCAACAGAGCCTTTTGCGGATTCACCTGATCCTTTCTCTATACCAGCTGCTTTTGTTATTAAGACGGAAGCAGGAGGTGTTTTTGTGATAAAAGTAAAGCTTCTATCTTCAAAAACAGAAATCTCAACTGGAATTACAAAACCTGCTTTATCTTGTGTCCTTGCATTGTATTCTTTACAAAATGCCATGATATTAACACCATGTTGTCCTAAAGCTGGCCCTACAGGGGGAGCAGGATTTGCTTTGCCTGCTTGTAGAGCAAGCTTGATAACTGCAACAATTTTTTTTGCCATTAGATTAGAAAATTTAAGCTGAAGTAGAAAACCAAAATTTTACTCGATAAACAAGAACAATTAGAAATTAATTTTGTTTATTGATTTGGGAGAATTCTAATTCTACAGGAGTCTCGCGCCCAAATATTGAAAGTAATGCTTTTAATTTATTTCTTTCCCCGGAAACTTCTATAACTTCTCCCTGGAAATCCTTGAATGGACCACTAGTTACTATGATTCTATCTTTTTCTTCAATATCTAACTTGATTACAGCTTTTTTCTCTGATGCTCGCTTAAAGATTCTATTAACTTCTTGTCTGGATAATGGACGAGGTTTGATATGACCTCGCGATCTTCCGCTGCCTCTCCCGTCTTCAGCGCCGACAAAGTTAATTACATTTGGAGTACTTTTTACAGCCATCATTGTATCTTCATCCAAAATCATTCTTACGAGGACGTAACCTGGGAAAACTTTTTCTTCGGTAGTTTGTCTGCTTCCATCTTTTTTTAATTTAATTCCTGGAGTTTGGGGAATTTCAATTTCAATGATTCGATTATTAACTCCTAAAGTTACTGATCTCTGCTCAAGAGTCGCTTTTACTTTTTTTTCACAGCTTGATGCTACTTGAACTGCATACCATCTTGCGATGCTTGTATTTGCTTTTGAAGAAGCAAGGCTTGTATTTAATTCATTACTCATTTTTTTCTGGAGGCTTAATTAAGATCTTTATTAATGGATATTCGGGGTTATTTAACCAAAAATTTGCGAGGCTGCCCATCCATAGAATCTGCTGACAGAAGCAATGGCTGCTGCAGAAAAGGATACCATAATTATAACTGCTACTGATTCGCTAAAAAGTTGTTGTTTGTTAGGCCACACGACAAGTTTAAGCTCATCGTAGGTAGATCTAAAAAAATTATTCTTTTTTTTAGGCTCTTCAATTTCAGGAGAATCCTTTTTTAGGGGTTCTTTATTAGTAGTAGGACTTGTCACAAAATTTTTTTTTGAAATTAAGCTTTACGCTTTTATTTTTATTTTAGCTTATTGATTTACTCCTCAGCTAGGTTTGAAAACGATCTCATCTTTTTTAACGGGGTTAAGTTTAATTGTGATATTTTTTTTGTTTTTAAAGTTATCCTCTAAAAGTTTTGCAGATAAGGGATTTTCTATTTGTCTTCTAAGTTCCCTGCTAAGTGGCCTGGCACCATATTCAGGTTCGTAAGAATCATTTGCAATTTTATTGATAACTTTTTTGTCTATAGTAATATTTATTTTTTGTTCAAGTAGCAGGTTTTTTAAATCTTCTGTTTGTAAAATTATTATTTTTTGAAGTTCATTAATAGATAATGGATCAAACTTCACTACTTCGTCAATTCTATTTAAAAATTCAGGTCTAAAAATTGAAGATAATGTATTACTAATGGAATTATCTAGAGTTTGTTGATCTTTTTCTAACTTTTCCTCACTTTTTGCAATTTTTTGTGAATACTCCAGTATAGATTTACCAGCTAGGTTACTTGTCATAATGATTACTGTATTTTTGAAATCGACTGTCCTTCCTTGAGAGTCAGTTAATCTTCCTTCATCTAAGACTTGTAAAAGGATATTAAATACTTCTGTATGTGCTTTTTCTATCTCATCAAGAAGTATTACTGAATAGGGTTTACGTCTTACAGCTTCAGTTAATTGCCCCCCCTCTTCATAACCAACATAACCTGGAGGAGCTCCCAAAAGTCTTGCTACGGCATTTTTTTCCATATATTCACTCATGTCTAATCTTAAAAGTGCGTCTTCTTCATCAAATAGAGCTGTTGCAAGAGATTTTGCTAATTCTGTTTTGCCAACACCTGTAGGACCCATAAATAAAAAAGATCCAATAGGTCTTTTAGGACTTTTCATGCCAACGCGAGCTCTTCTAATTGCAGCAGAAACAACTTCTATAGCTTTTTTTTGTCCAATAACTTTTTCACTTAGTTCTATTTCTAGATTGACTAATTTCTTACGTTCATTTGAAACTACTTTAGAAATTGGTATTCCTGTGATTTTTGAGATAACATCAGCTATATCATCAGGTTCAACTTGATATTTAAAAGGGAAATTTCTATTTTTCTTTAATTTATTAAAGTTCTCTTCAACTATTTGTATTTCATTCTCTATTTCATTTAACTCTTCTCTCAGCTTTTCTAAATAATCAAGATTATTTTCAATTCCGCGATTTGATTTATCTTTAATTTGTTTAGTTAGCTTATCTTCTTCTTTCATTAAAATAGATAATTTCTCCATTTCTTCCCGTAAATTGTCCCAATTGTCTAAAAGAACGTTCAATTTTACCTCTGATTGTTGTCTCATATTGAAAAGTTTTTCTTGAGCTTCGATATTTTCTCCTTGCAAATTATTCAGTTTTTCATCAATAGTGTGAAGTTTGTTTTCGTGTTGGAGAATTATTTGAGGCTTATTATTAGAATCTATTTTTAACTGTGCAGCTGCTTCATCAATTAAATCTATTGCTTTATCAGGAAGACATTTATCGCTGATGTACCTGTCGGCCAATTTTGCGGAATAGTTTACAGCCTCTTCAGAAATTTTTATGCCATGATGTGATTCATATTTTTTTTTGATACCTTGCAGTATTTTTGCGCTTAATTCTACTGAAGGTTCATTAACAGCTATCTTTTGAAAGCAATTATTCAATGCCTGATCTTTTTCAATAGTTTCACGAAATTTCTCAGGTGTTGTTGTACCGATACATCTAAGTTCTCCTTCAGCTAGTAAAGGTTTTAAGATATTACTAATGTCGGTAGAAGATCTGTCAGAACTTAATATTGAGTGAATTTCATCAATAAATAGAATAATTCCTTGGCTTGGATTGTTCAGTTCCTCCATTATTAAGCTTAGTCGTTCCTCTAGTTGGCCTCTAAATTTTGTCCCAGAAACTAAAGCACCTAAGTCAAGTGAAATAATTTTTAAGTTTTTTAAAGAATCAGGAACTTTTTTGTCTACAATTAATTGCGCAAGTAATTTTGCAATTGAGGTTTTACCAACTCCAGGATTGCCGATAAGTATAGGATTATTTTTGTTTCTTCTGCAGAGTACCCTCATTAAATTATTGATCTCATTTTCTCTTCCTAAAACGGGATCTAGTAATCCTTTTTTTGCTGATTCTGTTATATCTTTTCCATAAATTAAAAGAGCATTTTCATTTTTTTTAACTTCTTTTTTGGTTTCAATTTGAAGTTCACTTTTGGGTAATGGAACAATAGCTTTTTCAAATTTTTCTTCTTTAATTAAAGTTTCTTTGTTTGATTCAAAATTAGATTGATTATTTATCTCAATTACGTTTTTATAATTAAAAGAATTTTTTGA
>CACLFQ010000019.1 GCA_902606255.1 uncultured Prochlorococcus sp. | reverse complement strand
CAATCTTATAAACATCTTTACATGCATAGAACTGGACATTGGCTAGGCTTAGATGTTCATGATGTTGGAGCATACAGAATGGGAGACTATGAAGTGCCACTACAAAATGGAATGATTCTTACTGTAGAACCTGGGATTTATATAAGTGATAGGATTCCAGTCCCTGCTGGACAACCCCTCATAGACGAGAAATGGAAAGGCATAGGGATAAGAATAGAAGATGATGTTCTGGTAAATGATTCCAACCCAGAAGTTTTAAGTATTGCTGCACTAAAAGAAATTTCTGATTTAGAATTTTGAAATTTGACTTATCTAGTTAATAGATTTATTTTTTATTAAGTTAAAAGCTAAAAAATGAATAAGTCCGATTCATATGATTCGAAACTCTCTAAAGCTAGAGGCTTAGCAAGTCAGCTTGGTATGTTCGCAGAAGAAAACGACATACCTAAAGATCTTTGGGATTCATTGGAAGCTAAAATTTATGACTTTTATCAAGTATCTCATGATAGATAAAAATCCTTTTACAAGGTATCAATAATTAATTTCAAGAAATTTTGAAGAAATCAATCAAAATGTGACCATAAACTGATAAATTATTTATTAAACATAAATAAGTGAATGACTTCATCAGATAAGTTAAATCAAAATTCAACAGAAAAAAAGGAAAAAACTAGTGATGTCCCAAATTCTAAAAATTCTTCTCCTAATTCAGGAATGATGGGCGCCACAGCTGTACTAGCAGCTGCCACAATTGATGAAGATGGAGTACCTACTGGTTATACTCCTAAACCTGACGAAGGAAGGTTCATAATTAAAGTATTGTGGTTACCTGATAATGTTGCGTTAGCAGTCGATCAAATAGTAGGTGGAGGCCCAAGTCCTCTAACCGCTTATTATTTTTGGCCAAGAGATGATGCTTGGGAAAAATTAAAAAGTGAAATAGAGAATAAAGGTTGGATTACAGATAACGAAAGAGTAGAAATATTAAATAAAGCTACCGAAGTAATAAATTATTGGCAAGAAGAAGGCAAAACAAAGAAATTAGAAGAAGCTAAATTAAAGTTTCCTGAAGTAACTTTTTGTGGAACCGCTTAAATATTAGTTTTTTGCAGCTTGAATCCTAGCCTCAGCCTTTGAAATTTCTTTCAAGGCTTTAATTTTTTCTGGATTTTTTTCATTTTCAGAAAATTTGCTTATTGCTAATTTTGCTTCTTTAAGATCTTGTTCAGCATTTTGAACATTAATCTCAGAACCTATTTCAGCATTATTTACTAAAACTATGACTTCATCTGATTCAATTTCAGCGAAGCCTCCCATTAGAGCTATTGATTTCCACTGGGAATTCATTCTTAGCCTTAAAACGCCAATATCTATAGCAGTAACTAAAGAGATGTGTCCTGGTAGTACACCAAGCTGGCCCGTAGTACTAGGAAGGATTACTTCTTCAGCTTCGCCTTGATAAACATTTTTATTAGGAGCTAAAACTTTTAGAGAAATTGCCATTAATTTAGAATTATTGAAGATTAAATATATTTATATGCAAATATTTATTTTTCTGATTTTATTTTTTCAGCCTTTGCTTTAACTTCATCAATATTACCAACTAAGTAAAATGCCTGTTCTGGTAAATCATCCAATTCACCTGATAAAATCATATTGAAACCAGCAATGGTATCTTCTAATTTTACGTATTTACCAGACATTCCTGTAAATATTTCTGCTACAAAGAAAGGTTGCGAAAGGAATTTTTCAATTTTTCTGGCCCTGTCGACTGTTAATCTATCTTCTTCAGAAAGCTCATCTAAACCGAGAATTGCGATAATGTCTTGAAGTTCTTTGTATCTTTGTAATGTTGATTGGACAGCTCTAGCTGTTTTGTAATGTTCATCTCCAACAACGGATGGTTGTAACATTGTGCTTGTTGAGTCTAATGGGTCAACTGCTGGATAAATGCCTTTAGCTGCAAGAGCTCTAGCAAGTACGGTGGTAGCATCTAAATGGGCAAAGGTTGTAGCTGGAGCAGGGTCTGTTAGGTCATCAGCAGGTACGTAAACAGCCTGAATAGAAGTTATTGACCCTTCTAATGTAGATGTAATTCTTTCTTGCAATTCACCAACATCAGTTCCAAGAGTTGGTTGGTATCCAACAGCTGAAGGCATTCTCCCAAGTAATGCAGATACTTCAGAACCAGCTTGAACAAATCTAAAAATGTTATCAACAAAAAGCAGAACGTCTTGTTTATTTACATCTCTAAAATGTTCGGCCATTGTAAGTGCTGATAAGCCTACTCTCATTCTTGCACCAGGTGGCTCATTCATCTGTCCAAAACATAAGGCAACTTTTGATTGAGTTAAATCATCTGCATTGATAACGCCTGATTCTTTAAATTCTTCATATAAATCATTTCCTTCTCTAGTTCTTTCCCCTACACCGCCAAAAACAGAAACTCCCCCATGTTCCTTGGCGATATTATTAATTAATTCTTGAATAAGAACGGTCTTACCAACACCAGCACCTCCGAATAATCCAACTTTTCCTCCCTGTCTATAAGGCGCTAAAAGGTCGATAACTTTAATTCCAGTTTCAAAAACTTTTGGCTTAGTTTCTAGATCAGTTAACTTTGGAGCAGCTCTATGAATTGGAGCAGTATCTTTAGTATTTACTGGACCTTGCTCATCTACTGGTTCTCCTAAAACATTGAAAATTCTTCCTAAAGTCGCTTCTCCAACAGGAACAGATATTGGGGCGCCTGTGTCGATCGCTTCCATGCCTCTTACAAGACCGTCTGTCCCACTCATCGCCACTGCTCTTACTCTATGATCGCCAAGGAGCTGTTGGACCTCTGCAGTGAGCGCTATATCTTGTCCTGCAGGATTTTTAGCTTCAATTCTTAAAGCATTCAATATTTTGGGCAATTTTCCTGCTGGAAATTCTACATCTAGAACTGGGCCAATTACCTGACGTACTACGCCTTTTGTTTTTGAAGAAGTTGATGGAGTTGCTACCATTTTTTATTAATTGGTGATGATTAGCTGATTTTAAACAGCTCATAATCCGAAAATACTACCACCTCATGGGTATATTCGTTAAATGGGTTCGGCCACCCGCACAGTTTAAGTATGGTTTAATTGCCGCTTTGCGGATTATGTTGTTGATGATACGGAAGGATAATTTCTCTTTCCATTTTATGACGCACAGCGTCTCAATCATGATCCTCCATTAATCCATGGCAGCTGTTTCACTTACAGTCTCTACAGTAAAACCACTGGGAGATAGAATATTTATTAAAGTTTCCGCATCTGAGGAAAAAACTGCTGGGGGCATTCTTTTGCCTGATTCAGCTAAAGAAAAACCACAGGTTGGGGAAGTTGCTCAGGTTGGTCCTGGCAAACTTAATGACGATGGTTCTCGACAAACTCCAGAAGTGAGTATTGGCGATAAAGTGTTGTACAGCAAATATGCTGGTACAGACATTAAATTGGGGGGAGATGAATATGTCTTGCTCTCAGAAAAGGATATTTTAGCTGTAGTAAGCTAGAATATTGTTTCAAAAATTATTAAAACTTATTATTAAATTACTGCCTAAACATGGCTAAAAGAATTATTTACAATGAGCAAGCTCGTAGAGCGCTCGAGAGAGGAATTGATATCCTTGCTGAGTCTGTGGCTGTAACGCTTGGACCAAAAGGAAGAAATGTTGTACTAGAGAAAAAATTTGGTGCTCCACAAATTATCAATGATGGTGTCACAATCGCTAAGGAGATTGAATTAGAGGATCACATTGAAAACACAGGGGTTGCTCTAATCAGACAAGCTGCTTCAAAAACTAATGATGCAGCTGGAGATGGTACTACAACAGCCACTGTTTTAGCTCATGCAATGGTTAAGGCAGGGTTGAGAAACGTTGCTGCAGGAGCTAACGCAATTACCTTGAAAAAAGGAATTGATAAAGCGACTGAATTTCTAGTTGGTAAAATTCAGGAGAATTCTAAACCTATTAGTGATAGCAATGCTATAGCTCAATGTGGAACTATTGCTGCTGGAAACGACGAAGAAGTAGGTCAAATGATTGCCAATGCTATGGATAAAGTTGGTAAAGAAGGTGTTATCTCCCTAGAAGAAGGAAAATCAATGACTACTGAACTAGAAGTTACTGAAGGGATGCGCTTTGATAAAGGCTATATTTCACCTTACTTTGCAACAGACACAGAGAGAATGGAGGCCGTTTTAGATGAACCATATATCCTCCTGACTGATAAAAAAATTGCCTTAGTTCAAGATTTAGTTCCCGTATTGGAACAAATAGCTAAAACTGGCAAACCATTAGTCATTATTGCAGAAGATATCGAAAAAGAGGCTTTAGCAACTCTTGTAGTTAATAGATTACGAGGTGTGTTAAACGTTGCTGCAGTAAAAGCTCCTGGATTTGGTGATAGAAGAAAAGCCATGCTTGAAGATATGGCCGTTTTAACTAATGGGCAACTTATTACTGAAGATGCAGGCTTGAAATTAGAGAGTGCTACCTTAGATATGCTTGGAACTGGTAGAAGAATAACTATCAATAAAGAGACTACAACTATTGTAGCTGAAGGTAATGAGCAAGCAGTTAAAGCTAGATGTGATCAAATTAAGAAGCAAATGGATGAAACAGATTCCTCATACGATAAAGAAAAGCTTCAAGAACGTCTAGCTAAATTAGCTGGAGGTGTAGCAGTTATTAAGGTTGGGGCTGCTACCGAAACTGAGATGAAGGATAAAAAGCTTCGTCTTGAGGATGCTATTAATGCGACAAAAGCAGCTGTTGAAGAAGGGATTGTACCTGGAGGAGGAACAACTCTCGCTCATTTATCTCCTATTTTAAAAGAATGGGCTGATAAAAATTTAGAAGGAGAAGAATTAATTGGAGCTAACATTGTTGAAGCTTCACTTACTGCTCCTCTTATGAGAATTGCTGAGAATGCAGGTTCTAATGGAGCAGTGATTGCTGAAAATGTAAAAACTAAACCATTTAATGATGGATTTAACGCTGCTACTGGAGAATATGTAGACATGTCTTCTGCTGGTATAGTTGATCCTGCAAAGGTTACACGTTCAGGATTACAAAATGCAGCTTCAATAGCAGGAATGGTTCTAACCACCGAATGCATTGTTGCAGATTTACCTGAGAAAAAAGATTCAGCTGCTCCAGCAGGCGCTCCGGGTATGGGCGGTGACTTCGATTATTAACTCAACAATAGTTTTTTATTAATTTTTTATAAGGGATCATTTAAAATGGTCCTTTTTTATTCAACTTTTATGAAATCCAACCAGCGCTGAGAATAATTGCGAGAGACAAAAATACCACTAAAAAAGTCCAAGTTATTTTGTTTAAAGAGGCTTCTGCACTACTTGCACTGTTGAACATAGAGCTTCCACTGGCGGCTATTCCTCCCATTCCATCACCTTTGGGACTATGAAGTAAAACTAAGAGAATGAGAACAACTCCAGAAAATACCCAAACCCAACTAAAAATTTGAATCATTGCTTAAAAAACTTTTATTAAATTTAAACGTGTTGAACGACTTTATTATAACCTTTTAATTCAATTTCTTGAATAAGAGATTTGCCTGTCATCTCTCTTGGTATTGGGAGATTTAATAATTGCAATAAAGTGGGAGCAATATCTGCTAAGCCAGCATTTTCTCTTAAATTAATTTCATTTCCCATATTTGGTATTTTTCTTTTTTCACCTTCAATCAAAATTAATGGAACTTTATTTATTGTGTGTGCTGTCCATGGTTCTCCTTCAGGTCCTTTCATTACCTCTGCGTTGCCATGATCGGCTGTAATAAGAATGCTTCCACCCATTTCTCCAGTAGCATTAACTATTTGACCTACACATTTATCTACTTTTTCTATAGCTTTGATTGTTGCATCCATGTTGCCTGTATGGCCAACCATATCAGGATTGGCAAAATTGATTACAACAAAAGCATAATTTCCACTTTTAATTGCTTTAGAGCAACTAATAGTTAATTCCTCCGCAGACATTTCTGGTTCCATATCATAAGTTGCGACTCTTGGAGATGGAATTAAATGTCTCTCTTCTCCAGGTAAAGGAATTTCAACTCCTCCATTGAAAAAGTATGTTACGTGAGGATATTTTTCTGTTTCCGCGGTTCTGTATTGCTTAAGTCCGTTTTCTGAAACTATTTGGCCTATAAAATTATTGAGTGATTCAGGAGGAAATGCAACTTTAACGGGAAAGTTGGGATCATATTGAGTAAAAGTGACAAAATCTAGATTTGGATAATTTTTTCTTTCAAAGTCTGAGAATTCTTTAACTGAAAGGGATTTGACTATTTGTCTTGCTCTGTCTGGACGAAAGTTAAAGCAAATCAAACTATCCCCATCTTTAAGATAATTTTCAGACATTCGTATGGGCTCTATAAATTCATCGGTTATGTTTTTGGAATAACTTTTTTCTATGTAATCCTGAGGAGAGATATTTGTTATTTGAATATCTGGATCAGTCAAATTAGAATATGCTTTTTCTGTTCTATCCCATAAAAGATTTCTATCCATTATCCAGTATCTTCCACATATGGAAGCTATTTCGCCTGTGTTAAATTTTTTTATAGATGATTCGATTTGACTAAGATATTTAGAAGCACTTTTTGCAGGAGTATCTCTTCCATCTGTAATAATATGGATTGCAACTTTTTTGATTTCATTATCAGATGCCCATTTTATTAAACCTAATAAATGATCTATATGACTATGAACTCCTCCATCCGAACATAATCCCGTGATATGCAAAGTAGAATTATTTTTCTTTAATGATTCAGCCATCTCTTTTAACTCATTTACCAAGCCTAATTGATTATTTTTTACAATATTTGAAATCCTTACAAGTTCTTGTTGAATTATTCTTCCCGAACCAATGGTAAGGTGCCCCACCTCTGAATTACCCATTTGACCATCTGGGAGGCCTACATCAGATCCACTAGCACTTATTAAGGTGTGGGGATAAGCATGCCACAATGAGTCTATAATTGGTGTACTAGCACTTTTTATAGCATTATCTGATTTTTCTTTTCGATATCCCCATCCATCTAGTATTGCAAGAACTACAGGGCTCTGAGGAACACTTAATCTTTTTATATTTTTGCTGCTAATCTTTGACATATTTAGATCAAATTCATTATTTAACTGATCCAACCTTAAATTTAGCTTCAAAACTTACTCTTTAACAATTTATATTTAACATAGTTAGCTTTTGCTAATTTATGAAAATATTTAGATGACGTTTATTCCTTGATAAATCATGTCCAAGAAAACAAAAAAGATCGTAATACTTACTGAAGTTGAGCTTAGAAAAACTATTTCGCGTTTAACTTCCGAAATTATCGAAAAAGTAAAAAAACTCGATAACCTTCTTTTGGTTGGTATCCCGACTAGAGGAATTGAGCTGACCGAAGTGCTAGAAAAAGAATTATTCTCTAGGACAGGTTTAAGAGTTAGAAAAGGTACAATTGATCCAACTTTTTATAGAGATGACCAAAATAGAGTTGGGACTCGCCTAATACAAGCTGCAGATATTCCAACTCCTATTGAGAAACAAGAAATTCTTTTAATAGATGATGTAATTTACACTGGTAGAACAATTAGAGCAGCAATGGATGCTTTATATTCATGGGGCAGACCTCAAAGAGTGATGTTATTAGTAATGGTAGATAGAGGTCATAGAGAATTACCTATTCAACCAGATTTTTGTGGTAAAAAAGTACCAACTAGTAAAATTGAAAGTATTAGCTTACGTTTAAAAAATGTTGATAATGAAGAAGGAGTTTTTCTTGAATAGCTCGCTTTCAGAAGATATTCCCTAAATTATGTTCTCCTAAAAATTCATCTTTAATATCAAAACACTTAACTAATAAATCAGCATTTTTCGTGATTTTAAATAAAAGTTTTAAGTTGTCTTCTCCAATATTAGATTTATTTTTAAGTACTATTTTTAGTGGTTTTTTGTCCCATTTTATAATTTCTTCTTCATTTTGAACCTCTGATAACTTTGGTAATCCATTTTCGAAAATAACATCATATGCTCTTTCTTTTTGTGTTTCTCCAATTATGATTTCGAATATCTTCTGATTATTTTTGCTGGCTTGAAGGATCAGTTTATAGGGGTTTTCAGTTGGCCATGTTTGACCTTTGCAAAAAATTGGATGCCAAAAGTGTTTTTGTTCTCTTTTATTAAATAATCTTATAGATAACCCTTTGTTTAAAATGTCTTTAATTTTTACCCCTGGGGTCATTGCTAAAGCTCCCAAAGCTATTGATTCGATAGGAGGTGGCGACTTTATTTGAATTTTTGAAATATTTTTTGTTATCCATTCTTTAATTAATGGTATTTGAGTTCCTCCACCAACCAAAATAATTGCATTTAAGTCGTCAACTGTGCAAAATTTACCTCTTGCTTGATTTAATAAATCTTTTAGTAAAGAGCTAAGGTGATTAAGAAGATTATTTTCAATGAGTATTTTCTCTAATATTTCTTTACTTAGGTAAAATTCTTTTTCTTTATATTGTTCAGTAAATAATTTTATTGGATATTTATTTTCATATTTGATTGTAGATGAACTGAGTTTACATTTTATAGCTTCTGCATTTAAAAGATTAGAAGCATAATTATTACCTGGAATAAAATAATCAACTATCCATTGATCAAAATCTTTCCCACCAATTTTTGAGCCTGTTTTCCCAATTATTTCTGCACACCTTATTTTTTGTTTTGAAATTGAGCTTACATCATTACCTTTAAATTTTAATAGTTCAGCTATTGGACCAGATTTTCCTTCTCCCCCTTCTATTTTGACTATATTCATATCGACTGTACTTCCTCCAATATCTAATGTCATAATTTTTGAGCCAAATGGTACATTTATTCCTAAACTTGCCGCAGTAGGCTCATCAACAAGGGCTATTTCATCTACAGATATTTCACCGCAAAGGTTAACTAACCATTCTCTGTAACCCTTATATGTATCTATTGGGGCAGTTAAAACAAGTCTTTTGATCTCATATTTGTGAGGAATGCTTGCCCACAAAATTTGAAAAAATTTTTCGCCACATTCATTAGGTTTTAAAATATTTTTTTGGTTAATTTTTTCAATAGAATTTCCAATTAACCTTTTAAAGTTCGAATGAAAAAATAAATCGGAATTTGAGTTATCTTTCATTTTTAAAGCACTAATACCAATTTTAGGAATCTTTGAAGGTTTTTCGAACCAAACTGCTGTAGGAATGACTCCTGGAGATGATGTAATTTTCGGTATTTCAACTAAAACAGAATTTATATCTTTTTGATCTTGAAAAGCTATTACAGTATTAGTGTTTCCTAAATCAATAGCAAGTGTTCCAGATAAACTTTCTTCCATATGAAATTATTTGAATCAATTAAGTCCTTTTTGTAATTTATGTTTTGAAATGGTCGAATAAACTGTAAAATATATTATATAGTAAAAATTTTTTTTAATGCAGTTATCAAATAACTCAGGAATCGACTCTAATGATCTTGCTAAGAGAGGTGAGAGCTTGATAAGAAAATCAACTAATAGATATTTAACTACAGTGAAAATTGCTTTCAGAGCTAAACAAAGACGTTTTGATGATTTTGATGGTTTATTAGATGAGTCAACTATTAAACCAGTTCAAAGGTCAATTATTGAACTTAGCGATGAACAAGATCAACCAGATTTACTCCCAGGCTAATTTTGGTAAATGACCAAAAAAGATGGAGATTACTTAGAGATTTTAAAAAAGGCAAATTTTGTTTTTTAATTGGCGTTGATAATTGGTCAATCGAGTTACAAAAAAGTGAATTCTATTCACTTTATCTCCTACTCTTGAGAATTAATGAACAACTATTAGTCATAAAGGATGAACTAATGGATGAAGAATCTATTACTTTAGAATTAGAACAACTACCTTGGTATATTCAGTTGGAAGGGAAAAAAAATGAATGGAGTTTAAGGTTTGTTTTTGAAAGTCAAGACCAAACTAGATCCTTCGAAATGTATTGGCCGATACCTATCGCACAAAATTTATTTTATGAAATAAAAAACATGTGGGAATCAATGGATTAAAAGATAAATAAAATTGGAAATTTTAGAAAATATTTCCCACTCAAAAAATAATTTTTTCACAATTTTTCCACAACATTTTTCTAAAAAATATCTGTTGATCTAGAGCATGTGGAAAACTTCTGAATTTATATAAATCTTGATATTTAAATAAGATTTAATTTGACAAAATTAATTTCCATGAACTCCCTTTTTATGACTACATTCTCACTGTTCTATTGTTGAGACTGTCAATTAATGATACTTGTTGACTATTTAGTAATTTTGGAGAAAACTACGTTTTGTAGATTTAAATTTCAACAAGTTTTTTCAATATGCAAGAATTAAATTACAACGAAAATCCAATAGTTTTTAATCAGACAGATGAAGTCATAAGTTTCAAATGTGAACTCCAAGAAAATCTTCAAAAGGCTATGAAAATATTTGTTGAGGAACATCCTAATTGGGATCAATACAGGATCCTTCAAGCTGCTATTGCAGGATTTTTAATGCAAAAAGGGTTTCAAAATAGGGATTTAACAAGACTCTATGTTGGAAATATGTTTTCAATGAATTTTAAGGATTAAAAATTTTTTTTATATTTTTTCTAATATTGTTTTTGCTATATCATTACGCACAGGTAATATGGACAACCTATTTCCTTTTTTTACAACTAATAACTCATCCTTACTGAATAAAATCTTTAACTCATTTAAACTTAAGATTTTATTTGACTTAGATATGTACTTTACTTTAACACAATCCCATCTTGGATTTTCAGGCTTAGATTTTGGATCATAATACTTTGAATCTTTATCAAATTGCGTAGGATCAACAATATTTAGATCTATAACTTCCATAAGTCCCACAATTCCTGGGGGCTTACAGTTCGAATGATAGAAAAAAACCTTATCTCCTATATGCATATTCCTCATGAAATTTCGAGCCTGATAATTTCTTATGCCGTCCCATAAAGTTGCCTCATCATTTTTTAATGTATCTATGCTGTAGGCATCAGGCTCACTTTTCATTAGCCAGTAGTTTATTTCAGTCATATCAATGGATTAGAAGAATATTGCAAAGTGTGGATAGGGTGTGGATGGAATAGTTTCTACACCCCTTTATTAACCTATTATCCATCAATTTATCTATTTAGGAAAGTGGTGGTATGGGGTCAATGCGACCGTGCTACATCGTATATATGACCTGACAAATTTTTGTTGAAAGTTTAATAGATTCTTTGCTTCTGAAGTTGAATCTATTGAAGATGCAAGAAAGGAATATAAGCAGTTATTGGATGAGGGTTGGAGGATATTAGGCAAGGTCGATGATTTCTTAGTAAGCGTTTAATCTATATATACCTTTTACTTTTTCCAGAAAGATAGTACATACCTCCTCTTGGCCCAATAATTATTCCACTTCTATTCGCTTTTGCTTTTTTCCAGTATCTAGCTTCCTCTTCATCATCATGCTGAGATTTAGAAACTAACTCTATTTCTTCTTTAGTTAAAGGCAAAGCATATTCATTTCTTAATCTTAATCTAGATATTTTTTCTTTTTCGGTTTCATTCTCTTTTACATTCTTTGTCTCTAAATCAACCTTATTTCTCTCTGCTAACCATTCGTCTTTTGTTCTATTAGATAATTTTCTATCTTCTTTAATTTTTTCCATTACTTCTTTAGGTGTTAAGCGTTTCATCGTTTTATGGATTAAAACATCTAAATGATTCTCTTACTCTGCCACCAAAACTATTAGTCGCTGTATATTCAATTAATCCTGTTTCTACTTGCATAGATCGACTTGTAATTCTTTTAAAGCTATTAGGGTCTTTTAAATTCCTTATAATTAAATTTTCACATAGCGTAATTGCTTCAATTTTTTTTCCAAGAGGACTTTTCTCCTTCTTTTTATCCTTTTGTTCTTTTTTCCAAGCCTCAACGCTTCTTCTTCTTTCTCTGCTATGTAGATCAGCGTAATACTCTAATAATTTAAAATCGTCTTCTGTCATATCATCCATAATCCAATCAAGCTTTGCCCTTTCCATTTTTCCTCCCCAGTAGTCAATAGACAATTTCTCACAATACTCTTTATCTACTTGAACGATGCACCTATCTAATACTCTTCTTGCATCCATTTTCTTTGAATTAATAAAATATTCATTTGTTAGTTTGTCTCTGTTTGATTTTGTGACTTTATTACATAAAGAAGAAAAACTCTTCCCGCTTTGATTACAAGCAGAAATATATTCTTTTTGTTGAAGCTTTTCAGCTTCTTTCTTTGGGTTAGGTCTACCAGCTAAAACAGAATTAGAAATTAATAAACCTAATAAAAGCGGTGCAAGTAGTAAGCGTTTCATAGAACTAAATTCTCAAGATTTTCTAATTCAGTATCAGAAGTCAAAATAACTTTTGCTGATGCTGCGAGAGTTTTAGCGGATTTAGTAAATCCATTCGTCGCTACTACCACTGCATGAGTACCATTCCAATGAATCATTCCAGTAGAAACCTCCTGAACTGCTTTATTTCCTACTGCTTTAGTAAAGCATTTACATTGAATACAAACTCTCAAATCTTCAATTGATGCGATCAAATCAACCCCTTGATCTCCAGTAATAGGAGTATCTTCTACTTCCCATCCTGCATCTTCAAGAATGTTTTTACAGTATTGCTCATATTGAACTCCATCCATAGATGATGTATCTCCAAATTGAGAAGTAATATCTTGCATCTCATCACATACTTTGTTTATCTCATCAATTATCCAAGAATCAGTTGCCTCATAATATGTAAAAATCCCTTTGCCAAAATTTATCTTCGCAAAACAATATTTTGCCCAATCTAAGTTGTAACTAAATTCTTTTCTTAAACCATGATCATTAACAATAATTTTGGGATAATCTATATTTTCAAATGAATTTTTTAATTCTACCTTTAAGATATTTTCCCAAAAATAGTTGATTGCAGTAGGTTTATCTCCCTTTAAATTTTCCCAGGATTCCCAACCTATATCAATTGTTCTTCCATATGAATCTTTCGTTAAAAATTTTTTTCTTTCAGTTTGTAATGCATATCTATTTTCATAAATTGTTTCTTGACATATCTTTTTGTATTTTTCCGCAATATCTTTTTCTAATTTCTCAAATTTAGTTGTAGCTTTCTCTATATTCTTTTTTTCTCTTAATTTTTCTTCTTTTTCTTTTCTCATTTTATCTTGATCTTCTCTCAACTTTCTTGTTCTTTTAACTCCCCAATAAAAAAGACCAGCGAAAGGAGAGGAAAATATAAGAATAAAAATAACTAAGAATGCTTGGCATCCTGAACCACATTCACTATCACCTAGTTCAATGTACCCACCAGCATTACCAGAACTAGATATTAATATTTCTCTGTGATATTTAACCTCTTTTAGAGGTTCAGGTACTAAGCGATTCATTCTTTGCATATAGGCTTATTCTTCCAAACAGCGGATTTACAATTTATTTTTATAGGTTTTTTTTCAACTTTTAAGTCATCATCTTTCTTCTTTTTAGCAAATGGAGAATCTCCTTCACATCTATTAAAAAGAGGCATAGAAGAAGCTCTTTGAGGTCCTGAAACCTTTATTAATGGGGGATTATTATTTGATGGGAAAGAAAACTTTTCTTGATCTATAACTTGATTAGTTGCTGCAATAATTACATATATAACTTCATCTAGAATTTCACTAGCAAGCCATTTTCGACCTAGACCTCTGTTGTAATAACAACTAAGTTCAAAGGTATTTCCCTTGAATATTTGATCTAATTTCGCTTTCCAAAGTGCATTTTGATTCTTATCCCAGCAAGCCCAAAAATAAGCTTCCGCTTTTCCGTCAGGACCAGAACAATAAGAATCAGATTTAATTTCGATACTCTTGTTATACACCTCATAAAGAATATTTAAGCTGTTCCTTATAGCTAATGAACTTTCATATAAATCCTTTCCAACATTTTCAACAGAAACTAAAGATATTGCATCAATAAAATCTTGCGTTCTTTCTGGATAATCTCTTAATGATGTATTAGTAATTCTTCCTTCTAATTTTTTTAATTCTTTAATTAATAGAGCTTTATCATTATTATTCTCGTTACCAGAAAAAGCTTTTACACAGCCTTGAAAGTCGACTGCCTTCATACACATTTCAGCAACTTTTGGATCGATATTTGCATTAACTAGAGTAGGTAAAGCGAGAGCAGCTAGTAGTGGGAGTAGTAAGCGTTTCATTTTATTCAACAGGAGTTAGTGAATAACAAATGTCTTTATATCCATTTTCTTTATCCCACTCTTTCATCTCTGGAGTACTAGTAGCCGCTGCAAATCCTTCTAAATCCTTGACTTTAAGTATTAAGTGACTTTTATGTTCATTAACCTTGATGAGTTCATATTCTTCGACATATTTATGTCCCTCCTTTTCATGGAAATCGGCTACAAATTTGTCAAAATCTTCAAAAGTACAATCAAAAGTTGAAACTATTAATGTGTTCATGAAAAAGGAGCTAATTGCCCCTTATTTTAGATCGACTGTCAATCAATAACAGACTACATCATCTCGTAGTTCTCAAATTTATTTTGCTAGTCACTTGCTAGTCAATCAAATTATCAGTTCTCTACAACCCCTGCAACAACTCAAGGCTCACTTTTCATTAGCCAAAACTTTTCTTCAGTCATATCAATGGATTTGGGTGATTTTTTGGGCTTCCATGAGGCGTTACCCAAACTTTTTTGGTATAAATTTATTATCCATCAAAGAACCTATTTAGGAAAGTGATGGGTGGTGTGGGGGAACCTCATTATTTTTTGGATACCTATCCTAATCTGAGATATTTGATGATTTGATAATTTCCCATGCTTCGGATGCGGTGTCTGCATATTCAAAAAGATTTAAGTGCTCATCTGAAATTAATCCAAGATCAGCTAGATATTCGAAGTTAATTATCTTATCCCAATATTCTCTTCCAAAAAGTATTATTGGGATTTTGTTTTTCATTCCTGTTTGACGAAGTGTTAATAGTTCAAATAATTCATCTAATGTTCCAAAACCCCCAGGAAAAAATACAGCTCCTATTGATCGCATGACGAAATGGATCTTTCTTAATGCAAAATAATTAAATTTAAAGCATAGTCCTGGAGTTATAAAAGCATTGGGGATTTGTTCATTGGGAAGACTGATATTTAAGCCTATAGATTTACAATTTGCTTCAAACGCACCTCTATTAGCAGCTTCCATAATCCCTGGACCCCCACCAGTCACAATCACATGAGAATTACAGGATTTACTTTGATTATTTATTGAAGCAAGTTTAGAAAACTCCCTTGCGGATTGATAATAGTGACTCATTGATAGCAAATTTTCTAATCTATTTAAATTTCGTTTAAGCAAAACCGATGAAGGATTTTTTTTAATTAACTTTTTTATATCGTCAATTTTCTCTTTTGTTTTTGATTCTTCTGCAATACTTGCGCCTCCAAAAATTATTATGGTTGAAAGAATTTTATTTTCTTCTAGGATTAGATCTGGTTTAGTAATTTCAAGCAGCATTCTGACTCCGCGCATTTCGTTTCTGTTGAGCAAACCAATATCTTCATAAGCCAATTTATACGTATCAGAATTAATAATTAAATTCAGATTTTTTGAATTATTAATTTTCGTTGAAATACCTTTTTGTGTTTTGTTCATATTAAGCAAGGGTCTTAATTCTTCGTTCTAGGGGATTAAACCCAACTCTCTTAATTTGATCATTTTTCCAAACCCAATAAACAGGTGGAGTTTTTCTTGCCTTTATTAAACTTATTTGGTCTAATTTTTGTGGGATAAATTCTTTAGCTGGATCAAAAAATTTATCTCTTGTGGGTTGATTTAAAACAATACTACCTTCTTTGCCTGAGATTGATCTGTGATAAGTTCCAACAGGAATTTCTAAAGCTCCCATAGATCTATTTAAATAAATCACATGATGAGGTTCATCCCATGCAGGATTTATTAAAACAAATGTTCTTTCCCCAGTAATAACTAAGTTGTGATCAATTTGATGATTGTGAACGTAATATTGTTCATCTTTAAAATCATCTGGAGGAGATATAGCTTCTTCAGAATGAATTACCACATCGCAACCATTAGATGCCCCCAATCCTGCATCAAAGAATGTCACTTTTGGAGTCTCTCTAAAAATTTTTGTTGGCATGAATTTTAATTTCATAGTTAAAGCTCTCCTTAAAAATTTATGAATTTTTTTAAAATTTATAAGCTATGAAAACCGATTAATGAATAGTCAGTTACAACAAACTAAACAATCTTCTTTAGTTGGGTAATCTTGACATTCTCTCTTAAAAGTTTCTTCTAAAACTTCTACTTTATTGACATAATCAAGATCTCGCAGACCTTTGTTGAGGACTGTGAATTGTGTTTGAAGTTTCATTTTTCCCTCCTAATTAATACTGTTTTTTGTAGCCATCCCAGGTTTTAGAAAATCTTAATCCCAGATAAGAAACTAAAATTGCCCAAAATAGAATCTCTATAGTTAAATTGGTCATCTGCTTTTCCTCCTTTCTATCTGACTATGCTTTAGTACGGATGATATCTAAAAATCAAGCGTAAGAATACTTAAAAATTTCGAGTATTAATCGCAAAAAATTTTGCAATGGTTATTACTAGGATGCTTTTCGCATTCTTTATTCCAGTAAGCTTCAAGTTCTTTCGCCTTAATATCGTAGGAAAGATCTTTTGCATTCAAGTCCATCTCTTGGATGGTGAATGTGTCGTTTAATGCCATAAGACTTACTTCTTGACTACACTTATGTTCTAATTCATTTGAATAGTTAATTTCAAGTTTTATGTGTGCGGTTAGAGGAACAAAATTGTACGGATTAAGGATCAAAAAAGACTCTCAAATTCAAAATAATGACCAGCCGAGTATCTTCAAAAGTATTAATTTCAAATTTAAAAAAGTTTGGGTAAAGTTTGGGTAAAAAATTATGATTCCTTGAGATCGCAGTGATAGCTAGTCGCGCTCGCTTTTCATTAGCCAGTAATTTATTTCAGTCATATCAAGGGATTAGAAGAATATTGCAAAGTGTGGATAGGGTGTGGACGGAATAGTTTGGGTACTCGCTTCTCAAGTTATTATCCATCAAATTATCTTTTTAGGAAAGTGATGGGTGTTAAAGGAGATAATTAAAACTTTTCTTTAACCTTAGCTAATACACAATTTTGTATAAAAATTTCTTGATTGAGCGAAAAAACATGCAATAATTTTTTTACTAAAAAGTTTATGGCACTTATTCCTTTTAAAACAACTGAAAAACAAGGCAAAGCTAGTAGTAAAACAATTTTTAGTCTTGCTTTAATGATGACCTCGTTGGTAGCTTGGATGTGCTTGTTTAAATAAAATTATTATGGCTAAAAAAGAAGGTAAGGAATTAGCAACAGTAAAGGTCTATCTTAATACTGGAATAATTGCTGCATTAGTGGGTGTTGGATTTGTTGCCTCTACTTTAATTTTTGGAGTATTAATTCTAGTTTTAAAATAAAAACAGGAAATTCATAAATTTATGAACTTAAATTAATCTTCTTTAGAGCTTAATAGAGGTCTTATTTTATTTTTTAATTTCTCAAGTGGCTTTTCAATAAAATAAGGTTTTTTTAAAACTGTAAGAAAAAACCATCCTCCGCTAATTGCTAAAACCATCCCTAGATAAGCAAAACCATAAATCATTTTTACTTTAATTAAGTTGATTTCAATTCTGATTCTTTTGTAACTTCCTCTTGCTGTTCAAGGTTCACCTCATTCTTAACCTCTTCTTTTTCTTTATCCTTAATTATTAATTTTTTTTCGTTTCTTCCAAAATCATCTTTACCTAAAATAAAGAATATAAGCGAAACTATAAAAAAAAGTGCAAAAAGCAAAACTTCCATTAGTAAATAGCATTGGATTAAATATAAATTAATTTACAGATCTAATTTTAATCAATATCAAATAATACAACTTGCAGTAAATTTAGTCCTAAGTAACTAAAAGAATAAATATCTTTAATATCAACTGATTTCAATATCCAAATACTTAAAGAGGTAATATTTTTTACTTTTAAAATTTTTTTAAATATATATTTTCGTGATTATTAATTAGACCTTTAAACTTATATATACATTTGTATCCATAAATCTTTATATTTAAGAGTGTTATTTTCTTATACTATTTATAAATTTTGTACTTGAATAAACCTTTAAAAATATTTAGTTTATTTTGAGTTATTAAATTTAAAACAAATGATAGGAGCAACAAAAGATCCAACATTAATTTTACTTTTTGGGAGTATTGGTATTTTACTTTTCGGATCAATTGGTTATGGAATCTATACAACAGTTGGACCCTCATCTTATAAGTTAAGAGACACAATTAAAGAGCATGCAAGAATGCATGAGTTAGGCATCGCTCATGGTCACAATCATCAAGAACATAATGAATCAGAACATATTCATTAATGAAATTTAAATGTATTTATACTTTTTAAACTCTGAATTAACTACTGAGTTCTTCTTCATTTCCATTCTTTCTGGAGCATTGTTATCGTTCTTTATTTTTTTACTTTTTTGGCTGACTAATCAAAACGCAATGTTTAAAAAACAATAGTTTCACCTTTAGATATTTGAATAGTTTTAAAAAGGATTTTTTATTATAAAAAGTGTGGACGAGGTGTGGACGGAATTTATCTGATTTTTGAGATCCATGGCTATGACTACTGGTATATAGTTCATTAGCCAAAACTTTTCTTCAGTATTTCTAGATGAGAAGTTTGGAG
>CACLFQ010000018.1 GCA_902606255.1 uncultured Prochlorococcus sp. | reverse complement strand
TCATAATTAACTCTTGTACGCATATGTACGCAAATTTATCCAAAACAATCAAAGAATTTGATGTTTCCTACCGCAAAGGAAGAGCAAAAATATCAGATCAAGAGTTTGACTCATTAGTAAGGAATTTAAAAAGGATTGATCCTAATAATTCCTACTTTCACCAAAACAAAGTATTGCCTTCAATGGGCAATGGTAACTATGAGGAGTTCTTAGAAACTCTTCTTCAAGACACCAGATTAATCCTTACACCAAAGCTAGATGGCTGCGCTGTTGGTCTTATGTACATCAAAGGAAAGCTAGTTCAAGCAATTACTAGAAAAGGTAAGGACAAAACCGAAGCACTAAAAACAATAAAAAATATTCCTCATAAATTGCCTATTAATATAGACATCCAAATTAGAGGGGAACTATATGGGCATGGATTAAAACCAACCAAGTCTCAAGCATTAGCGGGTGGCCATTTAAGAAAAAAAATTCCTACAGGAGAAGGATTATCTTTTTGTAGTTTTGAAATCCTAAATTCAGAACTAAATAAACACACTCAACTAATACAACTTAAGAAGTTAGGTTTTGAAGTTCCAGAACATAAATTTACTAATTATCTAAGTGAAGTAGATCTATATCGAAAGCTTTGGTTAGAAGGAAAGCTATTTTCTTCATATCCAATGGATGGATTTGTATTAACTGTAAATAGTAGAAAATTGCAGAAACAGCTTTATCAATATCAATATGCAATCAAATGTTGATAGGTGTTGTCATAACAAAACCTCACACATGCCGATATATCTCTATTTAAGGGTTGTCACTAGATCTAACTCTTCCTAACATGCCTACAACACTCAGTTGAGAAGAGGCTTCATCCTAATCACTAACACCGAGAGTTTATACCTTATCTTCTATACCTTATGAAACCCAACACTCTTACTAAAGGACTAACTCTATGTTTACTAAAAAATGGCTCACAGCAGCTGAGACCGCCAACATACTTGCTTTTTCAGAAGCAACTCTAAGAAGACTTAGACAAGGAAAAGTCTTTAAAGCGGGAGTACATTACAGAAGGAAATTTGCGGGAAATCATAATAGTCCAATTCTTTATGACATAGAACTATGTGAAGCTGCTCTAAAAGAGAGAGATGCTAGGGATGCAAGAGAACTAGAACTAGCGAGGGGCTAATAATGACAAACAAAAAAAATGACTCTCACGCCAATGAGAGCCAAAAAGATTTTGCTACTTTCAATTTACCATTTAATCAAAGTGAATTTGCAAAACACTTAATATTAAGTTGGTGCAAAGAGTTAGAGGACGGAACTAAAGACAAATTTAAAAAGATCCAAGGTTGGAGATGGTGGCAATGACAAATATCAATGGTAAGTGGATACGGAGAGAACATTTTGATACTGAAGAAGATAGAAAAAAGGCAATGAGAGATTGGCATAGAAGGTACTATGAAATCTTTCGATCAGATGATCAATTCTGTAATTGGCTTAAATTACCTTGGAATGATAAACCAGTAACACCTAAGTATTTAGAAGAATACGAGCAACAAAAAGCAATTCTTGAAGAATTTTATAAATATCAAGGTGCTTATGATGGGTTACCTGAGTGCCATAGATTTTATGGAAATGATGGGAAATATCATGAAATTTTCTATGAAGAACACCGAAAAATTATTGCTCATTCTAGAAAAAAATCTGATGAGTTTTTAAGAAAAATTAGAGGAAGCAGAGTAACTCAAGGACATACACCCGCGAAGAGAAAGCCTAATAGATCAATTACAAATAATCCACTTAGACGGAAGAAGATTTATCGTGACTAAATTAACCACAGATCAACCCTTATCAATATCGGTTGGTTTTTTAAAAGATTTTCCAGAAGGCTTCCAAGGTAATCAACACCAAAAAATTAAAGCGGGTACATTAACAGAAAATTTAGTTGATCATTATGGAAATAAATTAGCTTTCAATCTTCTTTCTTTAGAACCAGAATTTGATGGTAATTTTATAGATCTTGAATACTGTCAGTTGTTCTATAACTACCTTTCAATAATGGGTTATGAAATAGGGAAAGAAGCTGCATTTGATGCATTACTTACAGCTGCAAGAAATAATCAATATCACCCAGTTTGTAGATATTTAGAAAATATAGTTTCTAATCCATCAATCAAGCCTATTAACTTAGATACTGTTGCAAGTGAATATCTTGGAACAAATTCTGAATTGTACAATAAGATCCTAAAAACCACTCTTCTAGCAGCTGTAGGAAGAGTTAAAGATAGAGGAATAAAGTTTGATAATTGTTGTGTTCTGGTTGGTAAGCAAGGAACAGGAAAATCTACTTTTTGGAGATTTTTAGCTTCTGATCCTTGGTTTTGTGATACATGGCAACCTAGAGAACAAGACTTATTTATGGCAATTCAATCAACATGGATATTTGAAATTGCAGAATTAGATAGGCTTAATCCTCATGGTGATAAAGCTGCAAGATTAAAAGCACTTTTATCAAGTTCAGTTGATAAATTTAGACGACCCTATGGGAAGGCTGTTGGTATATTCCCAAGACCTTCAATATTAGTTTCATCATGCAATAGGAAAGATTTTTTAAATGATCCGACAGGAAATCGAAGATATTGGGTGATTGATTTAGGAGAAAAACAAATTAACAATAATAAGGTTCTTAGAGATAGAGACAGCATTTGGAAAGCAGCTGCGTTGGCATATAAAAGTGGGATGGTTCTAGACCTTCCACAAGAATATGCGACTCAAAGTTTCTCTATTAATAATGATTACGAAGCAGAAGATCCATTCCTCGCGAGAATAGAAGAATGGGTAACAAAGCCACACAATAAATTCAGATTTACCACCGAGCAAGCTTTGGTGAATAGTGGTTGTAGAAGTGCGGAGAATGTAACACCAAATGACTTGAAGTTATGTGCAGACTGCTTAAGAAAACTTGGTTTTGATAAAGGAAATCAATCTAGATATAAAGACCCTATTACAAATAAAAGTGTTAGAGCTAGGTATTGGAGTCACCCAAAATGGACAGAACAGCAGAAGACCCAATCACCAAGAAAATCTAATTTTGAACCAAGAGCATTAATCTGACTCAAGTGGCTCAATGCACCAAAAAGACATGAGTCAGCGCAAATCCATGTTGGTGCAATAGGTTAAAAGGTTTGTCTCATGTCTCATTGGAAATCTACAAAAAGTGTGTTTTTTATATAAATATCTAATTATTAGATACAGCAAGTTTTCAAAACCCCGCTGTGACATGAGACAGCTTTTTTATTACGAAATAGATATAAAAAATAAGCTAATTTAAGCAAAAACAAGCCAAATTAAGAAAATTTAAGAGATTTATAGCGATTTAGAAGAGATTATGAAAAAACCTATTTGTCTCAATGGATCTCAGGTAAATCCTAACACCTTTTTTAACTAAAATATATTAGTTGCATTTTTTTATGGATTACTATCGCCAAATATAAATCGAGTGTAAGAACGTATTGATCAATTACCAAAATGGGTCCTTTGCAGAGTAAATGGGTGGGTAATTTCGGACCCCAAAAATCTACTAGGTGAAGGGTTAAAAAATTAGACACACTTTTACAATCTCTTACTCATATAAATGGACTAGAATAATTGCATAGCAGTGAATCTCACCAAATGTAAATTTTGTAAGATGAAACCAAAATCATTCGAAATTGAAGCCTTTACTATTAGCTATGCAGCCAAAAAATTAGGTTATAAATCCACCAAAACAATCTATCGACTTCTCAAAAGAGATTTATTAGAAGACTATGTTTTTTTAGAAAAATCAGGAAGAGTTTATTTAATATTAGAGCCACCAAATCGTCCAACTTTAGCCAATAAAATTAGAGAAAATATTCAATATAGAAGAAATAATATTATCATGCGGTGCAAGTAGTAAGCGTTTCATTTTATTTAAAAATCATCAATAATACTTAAAGTCAGATAATCATTTATTTGATTTACATTAACTAAATTTCTTGATGTAAAAATTGTGGGGATAAACATACAAGTTATCATCAATGAAGCAAAAGTTAGTACATATACTTTCGGTTTTAAACTAAAACCTTTAAGCCTTTTATGTAAAAAATCTGAGTTAAATCTTTTTGATTCTTGCCTGTTAAAGATGGCTTTCTCATTGCAAGACTAAAGCTGAGTGGATGGAACAATCAGGAATGACTTATGACAGGGAATCAGAAGTTAATTAATAAAATCTAACGTATAACTTATTCGCAGGAACGTTTTCTATGCGAGGAATGATCTGTCAAAGAAGTTATCCATTCCTTGATCAAAAAGAGAGACTCTTTATTTAGGCTGTAGTAGACCCATCTACCTTCTTGTCTATCAGAGATAAGACCAGCTTCCTTCAAAATTTTTATGTGATATGAAATTCTTGATTGAGATAACTTAGTTAATTTCATAATATCGCAAACACAAACTTCTCCATCCATCATTAGGTCAATTATTTCTAGCCTAAAAGGATCAGAAAATGAAACCATCAACTTAGATATATTTTCTTTTTTTACTTTGCTAATATCTTTTAACAATTTTAAATTAATTAGATTTTCCTAAATATAGCTTAAATAAAAAAGATTTCATTAATCAAAACATCTTGATACATCAAATTATTTTGATGTATAATTTCAATAGAAAATTTCAAAGTTATGAAAATTGGAATTAATGGTTTTGGAAGAATTGGCAGATTAGTTTTCAGAGCATTATGGGATAGAGCTGATATAGAAATAACTCACTTAAATGAGATAGCAGGAGATTCGAATGCTGCTGCACATCTACTCGAATTTGATTCAGTCCATGGCAGATGGGTTAAAGATATAAAGGTTAAAGAAAAAGAAATAATAATTGATGGAAAGAAATTAGCTTACACATCTTTTAAAAATTACCTTGATGTTCCTTGGGAAAAATCTTCTGTAGATATTATTTTGGAATGTACAGGAAAGAATAAAAAGCCAGAAAAACTAAATCCCTATTTTGAATCTCTAGGGATGAAAAGAGTAATAGTAGCTTGTCCAGTTAAGGGAATTGTTGCAGGAGCTGAATCACTTAATGTTGTTTATGGCATAAATCAAAGTCTTTATGACCCTTCCAAACATAAATTAGTAACTGCAGCATCCTGCACTACAAATTGTTTAGCTCCGATAGTAAAGGTAATTAATGAAAATTTTTCAATTAAACATGGTGCTATTACAACTATTCACGATGTCACGAACACTCAAGTTCCTGTAGATTTTTATAAAAGTGATTTGAGGAGAGCAAGAGGATGTATGCAAAGTTTAATACCTACTACCACTGGGTCTGCTAAAGCTATCGCTGAGATCTTTCCAGAATTAAAAGGAAAATTAAATGGACATGCAGTCAGAGTTCCTCTACTTAATGGTTCTTTAACAGATGCAGTTTTTGAATTAAATAAAGAAGTGAAAACTGAACAAGTAAATATGGCACTTAAGGAAGCTTCAGAAACTTATTTAAAAGGAATTCTTGGCTACGAAGAAAGACCTTTAGTTTCTGCAGATTATGTAAATGACTCTAGAAGTTCAATAGTTGATAGTTTATCGACGATGGTTGTTAATTCAAATTTATTAAAGATATACGCTTGGTATGACAACGAGTGGGGTTACAGCTGCAGACTTGCAGATCTTACTGAATACGTAATCAAAAAAGAAATTTAATTTATGTCTTTATGAAGTTATCTAATATTCAACAATATAGTGTTGTAACAGCTAACTATTGGGCGTTCACGCTTACTGACGGCGCATTAAGATTATTAGTTGTTGGTCACTTTCATGAGCTAGGTTACACAACTCTACAAATTGCTTTACTTTTCCTTTTTTATGAGTTTTTTGGAATAATTACTAATTTATATGGTGGTTGGATAGGAGCAAGATATGGTTTAAGGCTTACTTTATGGATTGGGACTATCCTTCAAATCATTGCTCTTTTCATGCTTATTCCAGTTAAGGAGGATTGGCCAGTAATATTTAGTGTCGTATACGTTATGGTTGCTCAAGCAGTCAGTGGGATAGCAAAAGATTTAAACAAAATGAGTGCTAAAAGTGCTGTTAAGACAGTTGTTCCAGAAACAAGTAATGGTAATGATACTGGCCAAAAACAACTTTTTAAATGGGTTGCTATTTTAACTGGATCTAAAAATGCTCTTAAGGGAGTTGGGTTCTTCTTGGGTGGACTTTTATATAAGTTATTTGGATTCAATAATGCTGTAGGAATTATGGGTTTTGGACTCTGCATAGCCTTTTTATTGACATTAATTTTGCCTAGAGAAATTGGTAAGATGAAAACCAAACCAGCTTTTAATGATCTTTTTTCAAAATCAAATGCAATAAATATTCTTTCAGCAGCAAGATTCTTTCTTTTTGGAGCAAGAGATGTTTGGTTTGTTGTAGCTCTTCCAGTATTCCTAGATATGGCATTTGGTTGGGACTACATGGAAATAGGATTATTTCTTGGGGCCTGGGTAATAGGTTATGGAATTGTTCAGGCTTCGGCTCCAGCAATTAGAAAGATGTGGGGCCAGAAAGAAAGTCCAGATCGTAAAGCTATCCAATTTTGGAGTGCCGTATTAATGGTCATACCTTCTTTGATAGGAGTCGCATTATGGAGAGAAAGTTCTCCATCGATAGCAATAATTTTAGGACTTACTATTTTTGGATTTGTTTTTGCAATGAATTCCTCCACACATTCTTATATGATTTTGGCCTACTCTGATAATGAAAAAGTCAGTTTAAATGTTGGCTTCTATTACATGGCAAATGCTGCTGGAAGACTAGTTGGAACATTACTATCTGGCTTACTATTTATGATTGGGAGAAATCCGAGTATTGGTCTTCAATATTGTCTTTATTTTTCATCACTTCTAATATTATTATCTTGGATTTCGAGTCTTAAATTACCATCAATCAAACAAAGCTTATCATCACCATAAAAACTAATTTTTAGAAATTAGAGTATTTAAATGGCAAAAATATCCTTAATTGAACTTGCAAAAATTTTTCTAAAAATTGGTATTTTCAGTTTTGGAGGACCATATGCTCATATTTCTTTATTCGAAGATGAACTTATAAATAATAAAAAACTAATCTCTACCCAATCTTTTGAAAAAGGTATTGGTTTATGTCAATTGCTTCCAGGGCCAATATCCACTCAATTAGCTATATATATAGGTCTTAAAATTAATGGTTATCTTGGTGGATTGATATCCGGTATATGTTTCATTATCCCAGGATTCATTTCGGTATTAGTTCTTAGCTTTTTTTGGCAAATTTATTCTGGATCAAAATTTCTAAGTGATTTAATTTATTTTAATCCTCCTATTATTGCAGGAATAATTTTTTCATTCTCATTAGTTCTATTAAAAAAAAGATTAAAGTTTGATCGAATATTATTCTCTAGCTCAATATTATTTCTACTTATATTTGCCAAATATAATAGTATTCAATTTCCACTAATTACAATACTTACTATTGCAGGATTGATAAATATATTTTTAAAGAAATTCAAAGATATTTTTTATAGCTTGGTCCCTTTATCTATATTTTCAACAACCTCATTTTTGAGTAGTACACTCTTTTTAGATATTTTTAAGTTCTATAATTTTTTGAAGGATTCTTTAAACTCAAAATTTTTAATAAATTACCTTAATCTATTTTTATTCTTTTTCAAATCGGGACTTTTTATATTTGGAAGCGGATTAGTAATTATTCCTTTAATGAGTGATTATGTTATCTCGCAAGGATGGTTAACAAATAATGAATTTATTGATGGCATAATGATTGGCCAGATAACACCTGGTCCTGTCTTATTAACTACAAGTTTTATTGGATATAAAGCAGGTTTTTCAATTGGAGGTATTAATGAGGCTTTAAAATATTCATTTATATCAACGTTTGCAATATTTTTACCAAGTTTTATTTTGATTTTTGTTTTTGGGAAAGGCTTTATAAAAAACAGATTTAAATCTATTAATTACTTTATCGAAGGAGTAATCAATACAATTCCAGGAGCAGTTATTTTCTCTGGCTTTAATTTAATTGAAGATAGTTTTTCATCAAAATACTTTTTAATTAGCTCTATTTTTATAGTTTTAATCTCCACACTATTATCTTTTTTAAAAGTAGTTCCCACCTACATACTTATTCTTTTTTCTTTAATATTAGGTTTATCAAAATATTTGTTTGCATAAAAAAGGAGGAAATAAATTCCTCCTTTTAAATATTGTCTTACGGTTTATTTACCGATTCTTTTTACCGCAGCTCTTGACTTCTCAAGAATATCTCCTTTTAAGGGGACAAATCCAAGAGATGGAGCTTTATCTTGATACTCATCACTTAACAATGTATTAAAGGCTTGTTTAATAGCTTTAGTATTTCTACCATTACCTTCTTCATAAGCAAGTATCCATGTTAATGAAGCTATAGGATATGCTCCTTTTGCTGTTGGATTAGGATTTTTACCAGCAAGATTTTCATCTAAAGTAATACCATTGAGAGCTTTAGCTCCTGCCTCAACTGTAGGCTTTACATATTCTCCAGAAAGATTCTGAAGTGCTGCAGCTTTCACATTACCTTTAATGTATGACTGGTTAACATAACCAATTGCACCAGGAGTATTTTGAATAACACCTGCCACACCTGAATTACCTTTTGCTCCAACACCTGCCGGCCATTTTACAGACTTACCTGTGCCCAATGTCCAGGTTTTTGAAAACGCTTCCATAGAGTTTGTAAAGGCTTTAGTTGTCCCTGATCCATCAGAACGATGGGTCCAAGTCAATTTCCCTGGTTTACAACCTAATTCTTTCCAATCCTTAATCATTCCCATAGCAACTTGTACTGCTTTCTCTTGGGAAAGTTTCAAATCACAGTCGTAGTTATAACCAAATGCAATAGTACCTCCAACCATAGGTATCTGAACTAATCCTCTAGTAACTTTTGCTATATCTTTATCTTTCATGGGATCATCAGACGCACCAAAGTTTACAGTCTGATCAATAAATGCTTTTCTTCCAGAACCCGAACCAACAGCTTGATAATTAACTCTTGGGCCGCCAGATTTTGCTAGATCAAAAAACCATCGAGTGTAGATTTTGGCAGGAAATGATGCTCCAGCACCACTTAATCTTGTTCTAGCAGAAACACTTGTACCAGGAACACTTGTACCAGCAGCAATGGCTACTGCAGAAGTAAAGACCAAAGCTTTCTTAGCTATGTTCATTGATTTCATGAATTAACGAAAGACAACATCTTTATAGCACTTAATTTGAACACAAATTCTATCTAAATTAAAAGTTTATCTTTTAATTAATTAGTTCTTAACCCTCTCTTAAACTAAATCTTGATTAGAGCTTTTTTCGTTTGGTTTTGAAAATATTTAAAAATAAACTTAGGTTGATTTTTAACATTTATACAAAAAATCATGAAAAATATGTAATTTTTTTTTCTCAATTTAAGGGTAGTTTAAGGTCTATTTAAATCTTTCTTTTTGACTTTATTTCTTACCCGTTTCTTAACCTTAATCCGTTCTCATAAATATGGATTTATATCCATTTTTACGTGTTGAGGTTCATGAAACTTTTTCAAAAATTAATTGCTGCTCCTGCCTTAATTTCTTTGGCATCAGGTTTCGCAATAAACGCAGCTGAGATCAATTCAACAGATCTTAGTGATTATTCAAATTCTAATGATTTAGTATCTTTAGGCGATTTTAAATCAGATACTTTATTCCCAGGAGATTGGGCTTACGATTCATTAAAGGATCTTACAAATAGTCCAAAATTCAATGGAAACTCAGTCTCTCGTTTAGAAGCTGCTGCTGAATTAAGTAATCTAATTGCAGGTGGTGAAGGCTTAATGAACGGCGCTGCAATTGACAGGTTAAGTGATGAGCTTGGTTCTGAGTTGGCAATTATGAAAGGAAGAGTGGATGGCCTTGAAGCTCGTGTTAATGGAATTGAAGCTGGCAGTTTCTCAGAAACTACTACTTTTAAAGGTGTAGGTGAATTCTTGATCGGTGCCTCCAGTAATGGTGGTACTGATAGTGATGAAGCTGTTATGGCTCACTATCATTACTCATTCGATTTAAATACATCTTTTACTGGTGAAGACAAATTAAACGTTGAGATATCATCAGGGAACCAAATCACTTCTGCAAACAGTGATACTGGGAGGACTGTAGGTGAAGTTCTCGATTTCGGAGAGCCCGCATCAGATGCTTTAAGAATCGAAGATATTAACTACACTTTCCCTGTAGGAGAATGGAAATTATCCGTTGGTGAGTCAATGGATGCTTCCAAAAACTGGCCAAATGCCTGTGCAGTAAACAACATCGTTGATGCATTAGGAGATTGCGGAGCTGCAAACTCTGTTGATCTATCAGGAGATATTTCTTTTAGTGCTGGCAGAAGTTTTGGAGATGGATGGGATGTAGGTATCGGAGTTTCAGCAAATGATGGTGAAACTACAAAAGGTATGTTCACTAAGGAAGGAGCTGATTACTACGGGGCTGCTCTCGGATACTCATCAGATAATTATGCTGTAACTCTTGCTTACTCTGATAAAGATAATGCTTCATACTGGGGGGCTACAGCTGCTTATACTCCAGATGGGTTCCCAACAATAAGCGGTGGTGTTGAATTTGGAAATCCTGAATCATCTTCAGAAAATACTACTCAATATGTAGTAGGTCTCTCTTCCGATCTTGGTGAGGGTAACCTATCAGCATCATTGGGAACAAAATCTGGTTACACGGATTCACAAACAGAGCTATACGCTTACGACGTTAGTTACTCTTATCCATTAAACGATGCTATGACTATTACTCCATTTGTTTATGTTGTTGAGCAAACCGGTGATGATGATACTGGGATTGGTGTAATTACATCATTCAAATTCTAATCAGAATTACAATGTTCAAAAGACCTCCAGATTGGAGGTCTTTTTTTTCCATCCTATAAATCTGTATTAAGACAAGGAAAGATAGTTTCAAAAATTGCTCCACCATCCTTATGATTAAAAGCCTTTATAAAACCTTTATTGTTGTTGATTATTTTTTTTGTTATTGAAAGACCTAAACCACTACCACTTTTCTTGAATTTTGTCCTTGATGGATCACCTCTATAAAAACGAGAGAAAATATCATTAAATTCATTTTCTTCTAATCCAATACCTTTATCTCTAACTCTTATAACAACAGAGCTATCTCTTTTAAAAATTTCAATTTGAATTTCTTCATTAGCTGGGGAATAACGAATAGCATTGTCCAAAATATTTATAAAAGCTCTTTTTAAATTTTCAATATCACCAGATATAAAATATTTTGTTGGTATCAGTAATTTTATTTTTACATCTTTTTTTTCTGCAAGTGGTTTTATGGTTTGCCAAGATTCCATAACTAAATCTGAAATAGATACTTTTTTATTTTCTTGAAAAGCGTCGTTACTTTCTAGCTTAGAAAGTTCTAAAGTTTCTTCGACCATTTTTCTTAATCTTTTAGATTCTTTCTTAAGTCTTTTAACAAGATATCTATCTTTCTTTGATACTACTGCCTCCAGTCTTTCGCCTATCAAAATAAGAGATGTAAGAGGTGTTTTCAGTTCATGAGACACATCATTGATTAATTGATTCTGTCTTTTTTTTATGGATTCAATTGATAATTTACTCTCCAACAATATTAAATAATTTTTTTTCCTTGCTCTAACAATATTTACAGAAATGGGTTCCCCCGAAAAAATGCAATCTAGGCTGATTGGGAAATCTTTTTTTCTTGAATATAAAATCTTATTTCTTAGTACTTCGAGCTCATTAATATCATTAATTGCTTTTCCAATAACATCTTTATATTTAATAAACTTAATGAGAGATAAACCTTTCTGATTGATAAATTTTATTGTTAGATCAGATGACAAAATCATCCATCCTTGAGATGAATAATCTAACCAAGATAAAATTTGCTGTGGTTTAACTTTATCAAATGGAAAATCAAAAATTTGTTGGTTCTTAGTTAATTCAATATTTTTATTATTTTTTGAAAATCCTTTAACCTTGGTTTTCCATTTCTCATAAAAGAAAGTTAATACCTCTTGTAGCGTTTTCATTTTCATCCAAACTTATATCCAAAGCCTCTAACAGTTTTAAGAAACTTTGGAGCTGAGGGATCTTCTTCTAATTTCTCTCTGAGCCACCTAACATGCACATCTACAGTTTTAGTATCACCGATAAAATCAATTTCCCATATTTTTTCAAGTATTAAATCTCTTGACCATACCCTTTTAGGATTTTTCATAAATAATTCTAATAATTTAAATTCTTTTGGAGATAATGTTATTTCTCTATCGAAAGAAGTTACTCTGCATTCTTCTAAAAACATTTTTATATGATTAAACTCTATGACGGTTTTTGAGTTTTCTAAACTTTTTTTATTACGTTTAGATCTTCTTATTAAGGCTCTTGATCTAGCAATTAATTCATTTAAACCAAAAGGTTTTGTTAAATAATCATCTGCACCAACCTCTAAACCAAGAACCCTGTCTGATTCATTATCTTTAGCACTCAAAATTAGTATGGGTGTATAATTTTCTTCATTTCTTATTTTTCTGCATAACTCTAATCCATTTAACCCTGGCAACATTAAATCGAGAATTATTAGGTCAACATCATTTTTAGTATTTTCGCCAATAAAATCTGAAGCACTTAAACCGTCTTTAAAAGTTAAAACTTCAAAACCTTCGCCTTTCAATGATTCACTTACTGTCAGCCTAATACTCTTATCATCCTCTACAAGAAGAATTTTTGAGCCCTGCAAACTTTTATGATCTTTAATAGTCATTTGAAAACCCAACAAATTAATTTTATATAATCAAATTTATTTGATGTAATTATTTCATAATTAATTTACATTGAATTATTATTTTTTTCATTAAATCTTATTTCCTTTTTAATTTTCCCTTAAACCCTTTTATCTAAATTTAGATTGTCTCTTTAATCTTCCTCACACATAATTTTAAAGAGACAAATTTATTGAATTTAATAATAGATATTAAAACTAATATCCCATAGAAGCATAATAATAATCGTCATCTTCATCTATATTTGTCACTACCCATTCTGGCGGAAAGTCACCAATTTTTACGTATTGATAAAGCTTATCAACATCTGGATCGTAATAAGTATCATTAATTTTTGGATCTTTGATTACTTTGCTTGGATGCATAATAAAAAATATTTCTACTCTTTTTTTATAGATTATTTAGTTTAAAGCAGCTTTAAATCTCATTTAAATATTTTCATTTGATCTAGTTGACCCAAGACTAATTTAACTTGTAATTAGTCATGATTGTTTTAATTAATTTAATCAAAAATATTTTTAACTTCCACTTAATAAAATTGCCTTATTGGATTCTGTGGAGTAAAGCCTGTAAAGGTAACTGAATTTTCTCCGGTAAAAGGCTCCAAACCAAATACTCGAGATCGATGGATTAAGAAAGTTTTTCAACTAGGACTTAAAGGTAAGTGAGAATAATTAAAGTGAAAAGAGTAGAAAGTAAGTTACAAGATTCAGTAAAAGAATCTTCTATTAGATAAAAAAAGGAAGTGGAGGAGCTTTCTTATTAGTGAAGTAATCACAATTAGGACTAACTCTTTTTAAGTTGTCTAAGTATTAAGCGTTTCATTTATTTCCATTTAATACGGATTTGACATCACTTTGAAAGTTTTCTGCATTTTCAATCTCTTGAGATCGTATATCACCCTTCCCAAAAAATGCCCAACGAGGGTGTGGAATTTCAAGTGCTCGTTGCGTATTTTTTCTATTATCTATTCGATCAAACCATGCTTTTAAATTAGGTAGACCATCAATAGGGACATTTGCCCAATAATAAGTTCTTGCCCAAGGATAAGTAGCAATATCAGCAATTGTAAATTCGTTACTGACGATAAATTCATGTGATGCAAGTTGTTTATCAAGCACTTCAAATAAACGACGACTTTCATCTACATAACGCTTTATAGAAAACTGATTATTCTCGCCATTTAAAGCAGCAATCCTTTGAAAATACATCGCTTGACCCATCATTGGACCTATTCCACCAACTTGAAACATCAACCATTGCATTGTTATAGATTTTTCATTGGCATTCCTAGGTAAGAACTTATTATATTTTTCGGCGAGATACCATAAAATTGCTCCACTCTCGAAAACTCGGAAATCATTATTTGAACGATCAATAATAGAAGGGATTCTTCCATTGGGATTTATATTTTTGATGTAATCTTTATCCTTCTGTTCGTTCTTAGAAAAATCAACATACGTAAGATCATATTCAATGCCTGCTTCCTCAAGAAAGATTACTGGTTTCCATCCATTCATAGTTGGAGCAGTATAAAGATGTATATCTTTTTGAGAAGTTTCCTCTACTTTTTTTGCAGGTTCTTTCATTAAAAATCTTCTCATCATAAGAGTTTGCATTAACTATAGTTGGTAATGAGAGGACTGCTAATAAAGGAATTAAAAATCTTTTTCTCACAAAAAAAAGGAGCTAATTGCCCTTTATTGTAGATCGACTGTCAATAATTAAACCGCTTGAAGTTCTCTAGCTTTTATAAATGCTTTTTTAGTAGTTGTAGTTTTAGCATAATCATACGATTCAAGATGTGTTCTTAATGTATGCCCCATTGCATCAGCAACACTTCCCGCATCAATTCCTAATTGATGACCTCTTAATGAATAAGAATGTCTAAAGCTATAACAACCAAGACTTTCACCCCTTTTAGCCATTAATGCTTTAAGAGAAATCCAACCCGCTTTCTGTTTTAACCATTTACCCATCTGATCACCAACACCCTCAACAGTTTTGCAATCTGGCATACATTGATAGGGAAGTTCTAATAGACCCGCTTTGTACAATCTGACTACTTCTTCATAATGAACATTGCCATCATTATCAACTAAATAAAGAGGTTCTAATATTCTTGGTTTTGTTACGCCCTGACCCGATCTTTTTTCATACATACACCAAAGTTCATCTTTTCTCTTTTTATAAACCAAGTGTCTTAACTCAATAGGTCGTAAACCAAAAACAGCACAAAGCTTCATTGCATTAACCCATTTTTTAGCAGCGATTATGTGATGCGGTTGCCCTATTTCTGTTGGTAGAGAATTTATTAAATTAATAAACTCTTGATCTTCTATTGATGCTTTTTTATTTTTAGCTTTTTTAGCTTTTTCAGATGGTCTTCCAATGTATTCTCTTAAGTCATCTGGTGGAAGCCAATGATTAGGATAAGTTTTCTTAGTAACGCAATATTTTAAAAAAGAAGCAAGATTTCTCACTCTTTGTTCTCTAGCTCTACCACCAAGTTCATAAGTTAATGGTTTTGGTGCAATATTATTTCTTGCCATAAAGTCAGTAACCTTTTCAATTCCATTTTTTGCACAAATTTCTAATAATTTATCTGCATTTATTGGAGCATCTTTGGTTTTTAATAAGTTAACTGCATAATCAATGACAGGTTCATACTCTTTAGTCCAAGTTATATCTTTAATACCAGTTCCCATCTCTTTTTTATATTTTTCAAAATCTTCTTTAGCACCAACCCAATCATGAGAATAAGTTAATTTAGGAGCTAATCCCGCACATACAGCAACAGCAGAATCAAAATCACCGCCATTATTAGCCATCTCTACATAGATATTCCTAACCCGCGTAATAATATCTCCCATGTCTTGGGCAGAGTAAGAAAAAGGAATATTATTTTTCATAAGCTGTGCAGATCTCATCCCTTCACCAGTTCTGACCTCTAATCTTGCAAGTCCTCTATGTTCTCTAACAGTCCAACCCTTTGCAGTAGAAGACCTAATGGCCATCTTAAAACCATTTACCCATGCTTCATTATTTTTAAGTTTGGGCATTAATTTGCGTACATATATGCACAATGTACGCAACTTGTACGCAAAATGCAACCTAAGAGTGTCTTCGGGTTATAACAAAGGTTGACTAGATATTGCACTAAATCCATTGACACTATTATAATCTAAGTAAGTAAAACGCTTGTTATTACTGCAAAAATTCTTTTTGTGACTATGTTTACTAACATCCCTGTAATAGATTAGAATGATGTTTAGCGGGGCGTGGCGCAGCTTGGTAGCGCGGGTGCTTTGGGAGCACTAGGTCGCAGGTTCGAATCCTGTCGCCCCGACTCTTAAAAACCAAGTCGTATAGAGAGTTTTCCCAGACTCTCTTTTTTAATGTTTTCATTCTCAGATGAGAAAAGGTAGCTAGGAGGGTAGCTAGCATCTTCGAAGATCTTGAAAAGGTGCTTAATTTGTAGTAGCGATGCAAGTATTAAACGTTTAATTTAAGTTGTTCAGATTAGATTACTGTAAAAGTTCTCGTACATAACATTGCGATTCTCAATAGCAGTAATTAGTCTTCTTAAAAATCAAACTTCTAGCAATGAAGAAATTATTGCTCGCTCCTTTTCTATTAGCCAGTCTGTTTTCATTTTGTGGTGAACTGAAGGCTAATCCATATTCACGTTATGAAACAACCAGTAGTCCTTTAAATATTTCTAATCCTACTGGGTTAAATAACAACAGCTCTAAGCAATATTCACTACGAATTAATCTAGCTCATATCATTGTAGATAATAAAATTGCATCTGTAACTCTTACTTATCCTTATTCGGAGAACTTTTTTAAAGATTTTTCATCATGCCAAAGTGCTAAAAGAAGTTTGAGAGATTTTATATTAAGTCAACCACAAGAAGGGAGAAAATTAAAATTTTATGGAAGTTGTGCTCCTGCAGATAGAAGCAATAAAAGTAAATATGAAATCCCAGAATATTATAAATTTCAATTAGATTGGGTTGAAACATCAAGGAATGGAACAATGGATAGGAATCCTGAAGCTTATATACCTTTTAATCCTGCACACTTTGCAACTAAATCTTCCTGCGAAGAAAATGGGAGGAGACATGGCATGCAAATTAAAGGCTGGAATATCAATTCAGTAACTACTTATAAAACCAAGTTTAAATCAAAATATATCTGTATAAAAACCAGTAACTTATAAAAGGAGCTAATTGCCCCTTATTTTAGATCGACTGTCAATCTTATTTAATATAGCTATGCAAGTAGTAAGCGTTTTATTTAATTTGTTCAGATTAGATTACTGTAAAAGTTCTAGTACATAACATTGCGATTCTCAATAGCAGTAATTAGTCTTCTTAAAAATCAATCTTCCAGTAATGAAGAAATTATTGCTTACCCCTTTTCTATTAGCCAGTCTATTTTCACTCGGTGGTGAACTGAAGGCTAATCCAGTTTCACGTTATGAACTTCCAGATCCAAGAAGTTCTCTATCTGAAAGTCAATCCAACTCTAATGAAGTCTGGTATCTTTTAAATCAAAGTGAAATTCAATGGAAAGGAGATTATTCTCGCAAATGGGGTCCAACAAGTTATGAAAAACTTAAGATTACAACAGTTAGTGATAGAACTATTTGTGAAAGATTAGCCTCTAAAGAAAAAAGATGGATAAAACAAATTGACTTAGGAAGAGATGGTGGATCTATTTACAGATATGATGCGCATACAAACTGTATAAAAGGTAAAAATGAAAATAAAGCTTCTTCTCTTCTAAGAATAGCTTCAATTAATATGAGAAAAAATGATAACGATTATCAATATTTCAATAATGATCAAGAACAATTCTCTTCATTTGATACCTTATATTTTAAGGATCCGTCAAAATGTCTTTTTGCAAAGGCAAAGCTAGATAGGTGGTTCACTTCTCTAGAAAATAATTTTTTGTCTAAAAGTAATGTTTTTGTAAGGTATTCAACAGAATGTTTTACTATAGACAAACGTTTTTTATAGACTTAAAAAGATCAAATATTGTTTTTGGTAAAGGAGCTTATTGCCCCACATAGACTCTAATAGCTTCTATCCAATCTTATATATGCAATCGCTTTGGAATAAGCACTAGGTCGTAGAGGGGGGAGCTAGAGGGGGAGCTAGGATCTAAGATAAGCTTAGATAACCTTCGAAGATAATGCCATAGCTAGTCTCAAACTCGTTCCACCATCTATAATTACTCTAAGCTATAACTAAAGTCTCAAGGATTTCTCAAAACAACGCACCAGTGCTTTGGGAGCACTAGGTCGCAGGTTCGAATCCTGTCGCCCCGATCAGTCATACCAATGGATTATAAATATCTGAGTTAGTCTTAAGTTGAGAAAGGAGCGCTAAAAGGAGCGCTAGGATTATGTACTTTGTATATACTTCTGCCTTACTTTTCTCCTATATATAATAAAGAAGAAATAATCTAAATATCAATAATTCCAGAGTTATCTCCTTCTAATAGATGCAAGTAGTAATCATCTCAATTGAGAGATTAGGGTATACATATCAAAATTTTTTGACTATATCAAAATAACTTGATAAGTTCTTATTCTTTATTTTCCTTCCTTAGTTAGATGATATAAATGATATATATATTCCTACTTACTTCATGAGCATTTTTAAGAAAGTTCTCATTGGATCTTCTTTGTTCGCTTTAACAGCTTGTGGTTCACCCGCCGTTAGATTAAGTGGTGCAGGAGCCACATTTCCTTCAAAAGTCTATACAAGATGGTTTTCTGATTATGCCAAATCTGGAGGGACAAAAGTTAATTATCAGGCAGTAGGATCAGGTTCCGGAAGAAAGGCTTTTATTGATGAAACTGTAAATTTTGGAGCTTCAGATGATCCCATGAAAGATTCTGATATAAAAAAAGTTACTAGAGGACTTGTTCAAATACCTATGGTGGGTGGAACTATTGCTTTTGGATATAACTATGATTGCGATCTGAAATTAACTCAAGAGCAGGCTGTTCGAGTTGCAATGGGAATGATTAAAAATTGGAAGGAATTAGGATGTAAGTCAGGTAAATTAACTTGGGCACATCGTTCCGACGGTTCAGGTACCACTAAAGCTTTTACGAATTCTATGGAGGCTTTTTCTAAAACTTGGAATTTAGGTACTGGTAAATCTGTTAAATGGCCTTCGGGAGTTGGAGCAAAAGGTAATTCTGGGGTAGCGGGTGTTATACAAAATACTCCCGGAGCAATTGGTTATGTTAATCAATCATATATAAAAGGAAATGTTAGAGCAGCAGCTTTACAAAATCTTTCAGGTCAGTTCATTTTCCCAAGTGCAGAATCTGGTGCAATAGCTTTAAACGGAATTAGGCTTGATGAAAACTTAGCTGGTATAAACCCTAACCCTAAAGCTAAAGGCGCCTATCCAATAGCAACCTTAACTTGGATACTTGCTTATGAAACAGGTAATGAGAGGAATACTGAGGCAATTAAAAATACATTCTATACATTGCTCAGCGATGAATATCAATCCAAAGCTCCTGCGCTAGGTTTTGTTCCTTTGAAAGGGGAAATTCTCAAAAAATCAATTGATGCTGTGGGAAGAATAGGTAGGTAATTTAGAACTAACAAGCCAAGGAGAATGAATATCTTTATCCATTTAAAAAAGAGGGTTTTATCACTCCAATTTTAAATCTAC
>CACLFQ010000017.1 GCA_902606255.1 uncultured Prochlorococcus sp. | reverse complement strand
AACAGAACAGAATATCTTCATGTATAAAAGATTTAAAAGAAAAAAGATCTAAACTCCAAAAAGGAGAGCATATTGAAATACCTGTGGCTCCTTTTAAACGATAATTAGAAATTTAATTTAAATTTCAAATTCTGATTCGAAAAGATTAAAAGCATTCTCATAGTTTGTAAGAAATTCTTTGGAATTATCAGAAAATCCTTTAAGTTCATAATCTTCTTTTAATTTATCGTATAAGTAAACCACTCTATTAAAAGCTCCCATATATTCTTTTTGTATATCTTCATCATCGATATCATAGATTTTTGCCAATACCAATTCGACATTTTTTTTTGATGAATATATTTTTCTCTCATAATCTTTATTTAACTTCCTTCTTTTTTTTGCCATTTAAAAATTTTCAAATACAGATTAACAATACTCAAATTCATAGATAAATTAAATTAAAACTTATAAAATGAAAATATAGTTTCCAAATCAAAATAAAACCTCTACATTCCAAATAAATCATTCGATGATATGAGCAAAAAAGAAACAGCCAATCCTAAAGAGTTTAGAAACCAAAATCATGAAGATAAGAAAATGAATCCTTACGAAAACTCAAAGAAAAAGAAAGATAAGTATCTTCCATGGTGGGTAGAATTATTATTTGTTCAAATAGGATTACCAGATAAATTACTAGTAAAAATATTAAAAGCCAAAAAAAATTCTAGTGAATTTATTAAAAATGAAAAAAAATCATTAATAACATTTTTGTTTTTAATTACTACATTGTCATATTTTTATCCAGTTATTAAACATGCAAAAAACAAATTAGATTGTGAAGCGATCGCCAAAAATTATATTATTAAAAATAAAAATATAATCGGAATTAATAATAGGGAAATAAAAATGTTATCTACAAATTTTTGTTATGGTGGCGAAGAAATTTATGAAATAGAAAATTTAAAAAATTAAATTTTTAATTATTCTCTATTAATAACCATCAAAATATTATGATAGTAACTTTAAGTTTAATAAAGTTTAATTTTTAATACTATGACTGAGATAAAACAAAAGAAAGAAAACGTAAAAATGCATTTAAAAGATTTGAGGCAAAACTTAAAGAGAATGCATTTAGAAGTTACTGAAGAATTAATATTACCGAAGCCAGATGATGTAAAAAAATTGATGAATAAAATGGATAAACTATTAAAATTAATAGAATCAAAATAAACTATAATTTGAATAATTTGGAATCATCAAAAGAAAAAAAATGAACATAATAAAACAATTTTCACAAATAACTCTAATTGCAATTTTCTTAAGTTCTTGTAAAACATCAATTAATAAAGAGTATCCCTTAAAAAATTTGGAAAATAATATTAATGAGAATTCTATTTCAGAAAAGAAAAGAATGGAAATAAAGTTTTCCTGTGGAGAGGATGGTATTGCAGAATACTTAGATGATGGATGGAAAATTTTCAAAGAAGATTCCCAAGAAAAAGTTTGTACGTGGAAATCTGTTCCTGCCACAAAAGATTGTAATATGGAAAAAGATAAAGGATGCAAAATAACAAAGCCAGATAAAATAGGTGAAGAGAAAATTTATTTATTAGAAAAATAAATTTAACATATGACTCAAAAATCAGAACTTTTAGTTGATTTAATTTTTAAGAAATTAAAAAACTACAATAAAAAAAAAATATTTTTAGAAAAAGAAAATTTGAATAAATTTATTCTTTCTCTTTTCAAAGAAAACTGAATGCAAGATGTAATTAATTTAACTGCTATAGTTAAATTAATGTTTTAAATAAATATAGGTATGGATAATTTTTCTTTATTAACTGTTATTTTGGTAATGATTTTTATTGTAAGTATTTATTTTTTATTTAGGGTTACTTCGAATTCAAATAATTAGAAAATAATTTTGCATAATTTTAGATGATCGGATCATCTCTTAGGAGTAAAACTGTATGCTTATTTAAACCATCATTAATCCATTCCTTATACTCTTCTAAGACGCACTTTTTATCATAATTATCTAGTAGATTAATTCTTTTTTTTGCATTATTTAGAGCTAATTTTATACAGAATTTATAATCGTTGGAATTTTCTTGCATAAGTTTTTCTTAAATACTAGTAAAAAAAATAACTTATTCTGTATTGAAGATTACAATAATAAGAGTTGATTTGATAAGAGTATCAAGCAATACGGAAGAATTTTTAATATATTTGAGATAATCAATTTTTAATAAAAATCTTATGTCATACGAAGCAGGCAGTAAAGAATGTAGACATTTAATTGAAGCGAAGGAAAGCCTTTTATCAGCATTAGATGCGTTAAGTAATATAAATTCAACCGATCTAATACAAATTCAAATTAAAGATATTTACAATAAATTAGAGCAAATGCATGATACTCGAAAAAAAATTGAATCAGCTACAAATTATCTTTAATATTTAGAAATTATCCGAAAGTTTCAAAATTGGCTTTTTATATTCTTTACTCTTTTTTCTGATAATAAATCCAATAAAGCATTAAGTTGTGCATGCACTTCCTTTGCTTCATTAAGATCAGGCAACAAATCTTCATTGATAAGCATTTGATGCATCTCTCTAAGCTCTAACCTTATATGTCTGAGGTGAGAACATACTTCCTCTCTTTTAGTTGCACTCATATTTGCTTTATATTCTTTACATTATACAATATGGTCTTTTTTAACTCCCATATTAATTTTGTTAAATTGAAAAATTATTTCAAACTCAATAAAACATTAAAATCTCTTAAATTTATATCATAGTTGTATAGCCTTCATGAAAAAGAAAAAATCAAAAAAAAATCAAGCTAATTCAAATTTAATAGAAAAGAAATTAGGTCAAACAAAAAATTCTGCAAAATTAGTACTTTTTGTATTTGGAATAGGTCCAATAATTGGAATAATACTATTTTTATATAGTAAGGGATTTTTTAATTCCCCAAATATTTAAATCTTAAGTAATGAAGATTAAATTTAAAGATAATTATTTAAATTTTTTTAATGAAAATATTCTAAATTCTGCCATTTTTCTTGCATTTTCTGGATTAGAGATTAAAAAAGGGTGGTCTGATATAAGTTCAAATACCTTATCTATCTTTAATCGTAAATCATCACAATCAATATTTTTCCATTCCTCATCAAATGACATTGCAAAGCTATCCGCGTTGTCATATAATTTATCTTTCATAATATTTAAGATTTAAATTAAGAAAATTTCAGAAATCCGACCCAATCTGAAAGAGTAATTAGAAGAAGCATATAAAACTATCCTCATTACTATCTGAGAAATAAATTTCAATAAATTAAGTGTTCCTTAAAAATTATAGTTTAATCTCATTATTAAAATTTATCCTATTACTCTATAAATCAAAATCCGATTTAATTTGACAGAAGTGTTACAATATCGACATATATAAAAATTCATGGAAAATAAAGTTAAAAGGATAGGATATCTACCTAGAAAAAGAGTACTTGAAATTATTGATGAAATATCCAAGAGCGAATCTATAAGTAGATCTAAGGTAGTTGGAATATTAGTTGAGGAAGCATTAGATGCAAGAGGAATTGCGAATTTTGGATATAGCAATGTCAGTAAATCAAATATATACAAGTCGGATAATTATAAAGATCTCCAAAATGATAATGCCCACTTAAAAGATGCAGAAGATGAATTTGTTGATGATAGTGGTTACACAGTTTCTTCTCACAAAACGTTAGATCGCTCAATATCCTCTGCAGATATTGAGTTAGCAAAAAAAATTAATATTCTTAAGGAATCTGGATTAATATGAATTTCATTAATTAATTATTTTATTTTTAGTGCATAAAATTGGATCATTGATTATTCTTAGTCAATAATAATATTCTTATTAAATAATTCGAATATTAAATCCTTTCTAATATTAATGTTTTAATTGAAAAATGAAAGATATTAAATGTCCTTCATGCGGCAAAACTTTCCGAATTGATCCCAGCAGCTTTGAAGAAATACTTCTTCAAATAAAAGACGAAGAATTCAATAAACAAATCAAAGAAAGACTTATTTTAGCTGAGGAAGATAATAAAAAAGCTTTAGAAATTTTAAAGAGAGAATTAAAAATACAGTTAATAGAGCAAAACCGCGTTAAAGAGACTGAAATACAAGCTCTTGAATCTAAATTAAATATTGCTGAAGAAAAGAAAACAAATGCCTTAAATGAATTAAGAAATCAAGCAACAACTAAAATTAATTCACTAAATAATGAATTAAAAAACTTAAAGGGTGAAATTAAAAACCAGTCTTTAATTTCAGAATTATCTTTAAAAAATAAAATTAATCAAGCTGTAACTAATTTAGAAAAAGAAAACTCATACTTAACTAATTCAATTGAAAAGATAAAGCTTGAACAATCAATAAATGAAAAGTTAATTGAAGAAAAGTTTAAAAGCAAAATTAGTGAAAGGGACCTGACTATTCAGGAGCTAAGAGAAATGAAATCAAGATTGTCTACAAAAATGGTAGGTGAAACCTTAGAAATCCATTGCGAAACCCAATTTAATCTTAATCGTGCCACAGCATTCAAAAACTCATATTTTGAAAAGGATAATGATGTCACTTCAGGAAGTAAAGGTGACTATATATTTAGAGAGTTTGATGAAAATAAACTTGAAGTCGTATCCATAATGTTTGAGATGAAGAACGAGAGTTTAAATGGAACTAATAAAAGAAAAAATGAAGATTTTTTAAAAGAGTTAGATAAAGATAGAAGACAAAAATCTTGTGAGTATGCAGTGCTCGTTTCCCTTCTAGAACCAGATAGTGAACTATATAATGCAGGAATAGTAGATGTGTCTCATAGATTCCCAAAGATGTATGTCATAAGACCGCAATTTTTCTTGCCGATTATTTCTCTACTAAGAAATGCATCTATGGAAACTTTAAAATACAAATCACAAATTGATTTAATGAAACGCGAGAATTACGACATAACTAATTTTGAAAGTACTCTTGAGCAATTTAAGAATGCTGTTAGTAAAAATGTTTCACTTGCCCAAGATAGATTTAATAATGCAATTTCAGAAATTGATAAATCAATAACCCATTTACAAAAAACTAAAGAGGCTTTAATTCTTTCAAAAAAACATCTTTTATCCGCTGACAGCAAATCTCAAGATTTAACTGTAAAGAAATTAACTAGAAATAATCCAACGATGAAAAAAAAGTTTAATGATTTAAATAATTTCGAAGATGAAGTAGCCTAACTAAAAAAAAATTATTGAAATTAATAATAGTTAAAATATTTTTAATTTCTAATTTATAAATATATTATTAATAATAAATTCCATAGCTAAGGAAATAATGTCTATCAACACTCCAATTTTTACTATTGCCAAAGACCTTAATGTCGAAAGTAATAGAATATTATTAGCCTGCAAGAAACTTGGAATCAATGCAAAAGGTGCCACAAAAAGATTAAATAAACAAGAATTAGAAAAAATTAAAAGTTATTTTGAGAGGGGTAAAAATGTATCAGATGAAGTGATTAATTTAACTAAAGTTAAAGCTAAAAGCAATTCAAGAAAAATTGCAGAAAAAGCAAAGATAAACTATTTTCCAAACAGACTTATTCGCAAATCTTAAATAAAACTTATTTTTTCTAATTATTTAAAAGAATAAGCCGCAGAAGAAAAAAACAATAATTTATCATAAGTAAAAATACTTAAAATGAGCTTAAACAAAATTTTAAATTCTCTTGAAAAATCCTGGCAAAGAGATGATATTCTTTTGAAAATAAAGAATGGGTTAGGTACAGATACAATAGTTAATGAATTTTTTGCAAAAAACGAGATACAAATTAAAGAATTAAATACTTTGTTAAGCCCAGAAGATATTGATTTATTAAATCAAGTAGAACAAATCACAACTTGCGAATCTAAATTAATAAATAAGATTAAAGATCTAAACTACTTAGAAAATAATGAAAATCATCAAATAATAAATCAAAAAAAGATTTTACCATCTAATAGAGTTACTTCTAAAAGAATTAGTTCATTCATGATCAATTGGAGCAACAAAGTTGTAGTTATTGCTTTACTAACAATTTCAGTCATAGCTTTATCAAAACAGGCATGGGCATAATTAGCTAAATTAACTCCATTGTAAGAAATGTAGTTTTGAGAACTAAACAAGAAGATTTAATTAGATATAAAGATGGAAATCTTTATTGTGAACTTGCTGATATTTGGATTGATCCAAGTAAGCCTGTAAAAAGAGCGTTAATAACTCATGCTCATTTTGATCACTTTACGTTCGGCTGTGAAGAATACCTTTCTACTAACGAGACTGCGATACTTCTTAAAGAAAGAGTTGGAGATAATATAAAAATAAAGACTTTTGATTATGGAGAAGAATTTAAGATAAATGGCATAAATATTTCTTTTCATCCTTCCGGTCATATCCTTGGATCTAGTCAAATAAGATTTATTTTTGCTGAAGAAAAATGGCTAATTTCAGGTGACTTTAAGCTTCAAAAAGATGAGACTTGCAAACAATATGAAATAGTAAAAACTGATTATTTAATAAGCGAATGTACTTTTGGTTTACCAATATTTAAGTGGGATGAGACTAATAAAATAGCAAATGATATTTCAAAATGGATAACTAAATCGCCAGAAAAAACTTCTTTACTTTTCTGCTATTCACTTGGAAAAGCTCAGAGATTGTTAAACGAAATTAGGAAAACAAATTTTAAAGGTAATATTTATTCCCATGGAAGTATTTATAAAATGAACAATTGTTATGAGGAACTTGGAATTAATATTAAAAATACTATAAAATTCGAAAATAAAAAAAAATTAGATGAACTTAAAGGAAGTCTAATATTATTGCCTCCATCTTTAAGTAAGGGCTCTTATCTAAAAAATTTCAAAAATATTCAAACAGCTTTTGCGAGTGGATGGATGTCAATAAGAGCTCTAAGAAAAAGATCAGGATATGATAAAGGATTCGCAATCTCTGATCATGCGGATTGGGATGGAATTCTGGAAGTAGTAAAAAAGTCTGAAGCAAAAAATGTATTTTTTCATCATGGAGATAGTGAAGCCTTAAGTAAATATTTAGTTGAAAAGGAATCAATAAATGTTCTTTCCTTAGGTAAATAAATATGAGCTTGAAAAATTTTTCAGAATTATTTGGCGATCTAGATTCAATTAATAGTACAAATAATAAAATTGAAGTTTTAAAAAGATATTTTTTATCAAATGAACCAATAGATAATTCATGGGCAATATATTTACTAACTGGAAAAAGTAATAAGAGATTTATTAGTGGAAGATATTTAAAAAATCTTTTTTCTCAAATATATGAATATCCTCAATGGATAATTGATACCTGTTATTTAAAAGTTGGTGATTCTGCTGAGGTAATAACGTTATTACTTAAAACTAAAACTTCTTCCAGAAATAAAAAATTATCAAATATAAGTCTCAATGAATTACTAAGCAAAACAATACCTGAGTTATCAAAACTTAATGAGGATGAGAAAAATTTACAAATTAAAAATATTTGGGAAACATTACCTGAAGATAACCATCTAATTTTCAATAAAATTCTTACAGGCACTTTTAGAGTGGGAGTCTCTATCGGATTAGTAACAAAATCAATATCAAAACTAATTAATATTGATGAAGAAATTATTTCTCATAGATTGATGGGTAATTTCAAGCCTTCAATTGATTCATATGAATTTTTAATTAATAAGAATATCAATCTTGAAGAGTTAAATTCCAAACCATTTCCGTTTCTTCTAGCAAATAACTTTGAAGATAAACTCTTCAAACATTCAATAAATGATTTTCAATTTGAATGGAAATATGACGGTATTAGGATGCAATTAATTAAAAGATCAGGGAATGTTTCGTTATGGACAAGAGGGCAAGAATTAGTAAATGAATCTTTCCCAGAATTAGTAAATAAAATTTCATATATAAAAGATGATTTTGTTCTTGATGGGGAGTTATTAGTTTGGAATTTTAAAGAACAAATTGCCTTTGATTTTTCTTTTCTTCAAAAAAGAATAAATAGAAAATCTCCTACTAGATCAATCCAAATAAACTATCCAATTATTTTTATTGCTTATGATCTTTTAGAGATTAATGGAAGAGATATAAGAGAAATTAAATTAGAAAATAGAAGAATTGAGTTAGAAAAAAATCATTCAAAATGGCAAAATAAAACTAAGAATAATATCACTGATATTTTCAGAATATGCGATTTAATCTATCCTAAAGATTGGTCTGATGCTTTAACTTTTAAAGAAAAATCTCGAGAAAATAATACTGAAGGATTAATGATTAAGAACAAAATGTCTCCATACACTTCTGGAAGGAAAAAAGGTATTTGGTGGAAATATAAAGTTGATCCAATGCAATTGGATGCTGTTCTAATTTATGCTAAGGGCGGAAGTGGCAGAAGAGCTGGTCTTTATACAGATTACAGTTTTGCATTATGGAAAGACCAAGAGTTAATTAAATTTGCGAGTGCATATTCTGGTTTAACGAATATTGAGATTAAAGAGCTAGATAAATGGATAAGGAAAAATACAATAGAAAAATTTGGCCCTGTTCGATCATTGAAACCAGAAATGGTATTCGAAATATCTTTTGAGAAAATACAAATTTCAAAACGTCATAAGTCAGGCATAGCAGTTAGATTTCCAAGAATAACAAAATGGAGAAAAGATAAAAAAGTCAATGATGCAGATAGCCTAAAGGATGCTTTTGAACTGATGAAAAAAATATCATGAAAAATATTACGCAAAATAGTAAGACAAAAAATTTAATTTCTAAAATTAAAAAGTTTTTCTTCACGAATGGATGGGAGCCATTACCCTACCAGATCGAATCTTGGGAAGCATTTTTAAATGGGGAAAATGGAATAATACAAGTTCCTACTGGATGCGGCAAAACTTATGCTGCAGTAATGGGACCACTATCACAGATAGAAGATCCCAAAAATAATAAAAGTGTGAATATATTATTAATAACTCCTTTAAAAGCACTAAGTAGAGATCTAAAAAATTCCATACAATTAGCAGCTTTGCATTTCAATAAAGAAATCACTGTTGAAATTAGGAACGGGGATACCACCTCATATGAAAAGAAAAAGCAATTAGCTAAACCACCTAATATTCTTATTACCACTCCAGAGTCTCTATCTCTTTTACTTTCTAATAAAGAATCTAATAATCTGTTTAAGGAGTTGTCATCAATAATTATTGATGAATGGCATGAATTGATGGGTAGTAAAAGAGGTAACCATTGCGAATTATCTTTAAGTTGGCTAAGAGGTAATATAAAAAATTTAAAAATTTGGGCAATGTCTGCAACTATAGAAAATATTGAGGAGGCGGCAAGAGCAATAGTTGGTATGAGTGCTATTAAGCCTAAAATAATAAGTACAAATATTCAAAAAGAGATCGAAATTATAAGTGTTTTACCAGAGGAAGAAACGACCTTTCCATGGAGTGGGCATCTTGGAATTAGGAGTCATTCTTCACTTTTAAAAATCCTAGATAAAAATAAAAGCACCTTATTATTCACCAACACAAGAAACCAATCTGAAAGATGGTATCAATGTCTTAAATTTTTTCTCCCAGAGATGGAAGACAAAATCGCACTTCATCACGGCTCCCTCGATAAAGAAGATAGAAAAAGAGTTGAAGAAGGGGTTAAAGACGGATTAATAAAATGGGTAGTCTGCACCAGCTCGTTAGATTTGGGCGTTGACTTCCAACCTGTAGATCAAATAGTTCAAATTGGTAGTGCAAAGAATTTAGCTAGACTTATCCAAAGAGCGGGAAGAAGTGCTCATAGACCTGGAGGAAAATCAAAAATAATTTTTATGCCTACTAATTCTTTGGAGTTATTAGAGATTAGTGCAATGAGAAGAATAATAAAAAGTGGTATATCTGAGGAAATTAGACTTCCTGAATTATCTTATGATGTGCTTCTTCAACATCTAATAAGTTTGGCATGCGGAAATGGCTTTGATCCGAAAATTGAGAAAGAAAGAATTAAAAATTGCTGGAGTTATAGAAACTTAAAAGATCAAGATTGGAATTGGTGTCTTGACTTTTTAGAATATGGAGGAAAATGTCTTAAAGCATACCCAAAATATAAAAAGATAGTTAAAGAAGAATCACAAAATAATAATGAAAACTTTAAATATTTTGTAAAAGACAAATCTTTAATAAGAATGCATAAGATCAATATTGGGACAATTACAAGTGACAAATTTATGAATGTTAAATACATGAAAGGTAAATCTTTAGGTAATTTAGAGGAGAATTTTGCTTCAAAATTAAATCCTGGAGATACATTTTACTTTGCCGGCAAAATGCTTCAATTTGTAAGAATAAGAGATATGATTTTATACGTTAAAAAATCCACAAAAAAAAGTTCTCTAATTCCTGCATGGGTTGGAGGTCAAATGGCAATTTCTGATCTGCTTTGTGAAAGTTTGAGAAAAGAAATAGATATATGCAACGAAATAGAAAATTATGATTACTTAAATCCTGAACTAAATTCATTACGTCCAATATTGAAGAAACAAAAAGTTCTTTCAAATATTCCAAAGAAAGATGAATTGCTTATAGAAATATATAAAACCAAGGATTTATCAAATCTTTTTGTCTTTACACTTGATGGCAAATTTGTAAATGAAGGAATTGCATTTCTATGGGCCTTAAGATTTGCAAAATTAAAACAATCTACATTTAGTATTACTGCTAATGATTTTGGATTCAGTTTAACTACCTCAGAAGATTATGATTTTTCCATAATAAAAAAAGAAGTTGATTACTTTTTGGATAACAAAAAATTAGAAGAAGATCTAGAAAATGCAATTAATTTTTCAGAATTAACAAAACGTAGATTTAAAAATATTGCCCAAATAAGTGGACTTGTAAATCAAAATAATCCCACCAAAACAAAAAGTTCTTCTCAACTTCAAATAAGTTCAAGTCTTTTTTACGATGTCTTTACTAAATATGAAGAAGACCATCTTTTGATAAAACAATCGCATCAAGAAGTTAAAGAATATCAATTAGAAAATAAAAGAATATCTAGATCATTAGAAAGATTAAAAAATTTAAAAATGCTACTAAACGAGATAGAAACTCCAACTCCTTTTGCTTTCCCTTTATTAGTTGAGAGACTTAAAAATACGTTAAGCAATGAACCGATAGAAAAAAGAGTAGAAAAACTTATAAAAAAATATAGTAATTAAATGAAAAAAAGTTCTTTTAAATTTAGTTGGGAAGATACATTGTTAGAGATGCTTCCTTCAAGAGCGTTATTTCTACCGGAAACAAAAGAGTTGTTAATATGCGATATTCATCTTGGGAAAGCTGAGTATTTTCAGCAAAATGGTATTCCTCTTACTAATAATTCAGATAAATATAATTTCGCAAGAATAAAAAAAATAGTAAAAAAATATAGTCCTGAAAAGTTAATAATATTGGGAGATTTATTCCACAGCAAATATTCAATAGATAAAGCTCTTAAAAAAAAAGTTGAAGATCTTCCTGAACTACTAAAAACTAATGTTGAACTCGTCCTCGGAAATCACGATGTAGGTTGTGATATTAAAAATATAAAAATTTTTGATATTATAAAAAATAAAAATATTACTTTTAGCCATGAACCAGTTAATTTAGAAAACAATAAATCCTTGAATATTTGTGGACATTATCATCCAAAAATCTATTTAAAAAACAATAGAGATAAATTATCTTTTAGGTGCTTTGCAATGGATAAGAATAAAAATACTTTATTTTTACCTGCATTTGGAGACTTAACAGGCGGATATCCCTGCAAAAAGTCATTTAAAAAATGGGCAATTGTTTCTGAAGAAGAAATTATTGAAATAAAATACTAAAAATTATCCTATTGAAAGACTTAAATTTTTCTTTTAGATATACCAATTTATACTTAAAAGTCTCGTATAGTTTTTTTATCAATTAATTTGTATTTATTAATCTAATGTCCCTTTCATTAGAAGACAATCCACGTTATAAAAAAAATAAACACTATTTATAGAAATGAAAAAATTGATAGCCTTAATTTTATTTCCATTTCTTGTGCTCCCATTTGGGGCAAAAGCAAATGATAATTATTCCGTTGAAATAGAGGCACTTACACTAGTAATGGAGCAATATAAGGAAGATACTGAATCAAGTGTTAAATTAGGCATAGAAGATAAAAAGCCAAGTTACATGGCTCTTAAACAAGACGAATGCAACGCTACTGTTGAAGTTACAGAAAAAACAGGATTAGAGGTTGTAAATACTGAATATTTCGATGTAAATGTCTGTTTGAAAGAAATCTATAAAGTAATCAACTAAATAAGCAAGCTATAAAATATAATAAAACAAACAAATTAAAGAGGTCTTTTACTGAAAGAAGGAAAGACCTAGAGACCTAACAGAAAACTTTGGAACGGGTTCTGCATACCCAATTTGTAACTACAAAGAAATTGCAGAGGTGTAATTAAAAGTACAAAAAATAAAATTATTTTTTAAATAATTATTTCTTCTTTGATAATGTTTTTGATTCTTCCCTAGACATTAAAGCTTCAATTTGAGCAAGAACTTTTTGAAGTTCATCCGTTTTTGTAAGAGATGCTTCTGCTACTTCTCTTAATTTTTCTAACTGTTCTTTAGTTTTATCCATGATAAATAAATTAGAAATTAACCACTTTTAAAAATGGTTTTAATACAGATTTTTCACTCCCACACAGATTCATATTCTCTCTTTTTTTTATAAAGTCAAATAAATTTAGCTTTATTAAGGTTTTATGAGGACTTCCAATTAATTTATTATTTATTATTGAAATCATAAGATTACCTGAAATAGAAATACTTTTAAATTATGAAGTAAATACAGGCAATCCTATTGTTGCAGTTGTTATAAGAGCCCCTGCAAAAATCAAGAAAGGTAGAAAAGGGTACTTTTTCAAAGATAAACTTACTAATTCGAAATAACTATATAGGTATTTATACTGTTTGTCTACCCCTAACCCCTGTTAAAGGTAACTTTTTTCTTTTAGAGGTAAAAATTAAACATTAACCAAATTTACCTGATATGTATTCCTGAGTAGTTTTTTCCTTTGGAGAGTTGAAAATTTTCTTTGTCGTATTAACTTCGGCAAGGTAACCAACTTTTCCTCCATCACCATCTTCATATTCAATTGCATTAAAAAATGCTGTCATATCACTGACTCTTAATGCCTGTTGCATATTATGAGTAACGATTATTATTGTGTAATTTTTTTTAAGTTCGTGCATCGTTTCTTCTATTTTTAAAGTAGAGATTGGATCTAATGCTGAACATGGCTCATCCATGAGAATTATTTCAGGCTCAATAGCGATGGTTCTTGCTATACAAAGTCTTTGTTGTTGTCCACCAGATAAAGAGTAACCACTATCATTTAATTTATCCTTACATTCATCCCATAAAGCAGCTTTTCTTAGTGAACTTTCCACTAATTCGTCCATATCCCCTACAAATCCGTTAATTCTTGCTCCAAATGCAATATTTTCATAAATAGATTTCGGAAAAGGATTAGGTTGTTGAAAAACCATTCCAATTCTTCTTCTAACCTCAACTGGATCTACTCTTTTATCATAAATATTCGTCCCATCAAAAAGAACCGTCCCTTTTAATGAACAATTAGGAATCAAGTCGTTCATTCGATTTAAGGATCTAAGAACAGTTGATTTACCACATCCTGAAGGTCCAATAAGTGAAGTTATATCACCTTTCTTAAAGTTACAAAAAACATTTCTTACTGCTTCAAAAGTTCCGTAGCTAATAGAGACATTCTCGAGAGATAAAATGATATTCTTTGGTGTTTTTTTATTAGTTTTAATCATTTATACTCTCTTAGTTTTCTCAGTAAAAGCGGCTAAAATCCTTGAAAATATATTTACTGATAGTATCGATAAAACAAGAATAAAGGAAGCTGCCCAAGCTAATTTATTCTGTGCATCATAAGGTTCAAGGGCAAAGTTATATATCAATACAGCCAAAGAACCCATCTCATAAAACAAGTCTCCAAAACCTGTTATGTAGTAGTAAGAGAATAAGGCCGTAAATATCAAAGGTGCTGTTTCGCCTGCAGCCCTTGCGATTCCAAGTACAACCCCAGTAGCAATAGATCTAATCGCAGAGGGCAAAGTAACTTTCAATATGGTTGTATACATGCTTGCTCCAACACCAAGAGAGGCATATCTCAACTCATTAGGAACTAACTTTAAACCTTCGTCAGTGGTTTTTATCACAGTAGGCAGCATCAATATTGAAAGAGCCATACCTCCTGCCAAACCGCTATACATACTTCCAAACAAGATCTTTGTAGAAACAATTAAGGCATAAATAAATACGCCGGCAATTATTGAGGGAACTCCAGCTAAAACATTTACCCCGAATCTGATAAATCTAGAAAAAGCACCACCTTTAGAATATTCCGCCAGATATATGCCACCGCCGACACCAACTGGTATGGCAATAATTGAAGCAATGGTAGTAATTATTAATGTCCCGATCAATGCAGGATTAATGCCTCCTGCATCTAAATCATCTCCAGGAGGATTTGGTTCTAAAGTAAATAGTTCTGGTGTGATTTGAGATCCACCTTTAATAAGAATATAAGTCACCAAAAAAATCAAAGGAAGTATTGCAATCAATGCACAAATTACTGATAAAGAAGTAAAGAATGTATCTCCTATATTTCTTGATAATCTTTTCTGGTAATAAAGTGAATTCATAATTATCTAATATTTGAGACTAAATTTCTTAACTAGCCATTGCGCAAAGATATTTACCACTAAAGATAAAATCATGAGTACAAAAGCCGCATAAAAGAGTGATGAAACCTGACTTCCATCTGCCTCACCAAACTGGTTTGCGAGCATGGAGGAAATAGTATATCCAGGAGACAATATAGACCAACTAAATGCATTTGAATTACCAATAATCATTGTGACAGCCATTGTTTCACCCATTGCCCTTCCTAAAGCTAATAAGACACCTGCCATAATTCCTGATAATGCTGCCGGCAAAATTACTGAAAATATTGTTTTCCATCTACTTGCTCCAATTCCATATGCTGCATTTCTAAGCTTTTTAGGGACCTGATTAAGTGAATCTCTTGCAATGGAAGTCACTATTGGCAAAAGCATCACAACTAAAATCAATATTGCTAACAAGGAATTCCTTCCTGTAGGTTCTGTACTGAATAAAGGTATCCAACCAAAGAAATTATGTAAAAAGACAAAAAAGGCTCTAAAAAAAGGTTCCATCACAAATATTGCCCAAAGTCCCAATACAACTGATGGTATAGCCGCTAGTAATTCAACAAAGGAACCTATTATTTCTCTAACAACTTTAGGCACGAAGTCTTCGGTAATAAATATTGCAGTTCCAACTCCCAAAGGGATAGTTATTAATAACGAAAGAAATGAGGTTACTAATGTGCCATAAATTGCAGTAAAAGCTCCGTATTCATCTTTTACTGGATTCCATTCAGAGGTTACTAAAAACTTCAATCCATACCTTGAAAAGGATTCAAATGACTGAAAAAAGACAACTAAAATAATTCCTAAAAGTATTATTGCTACGAAACTAGACAAGACTAGAGCAGTATTCTTGAAGATAATATCTATATTTTTTTCGATACCGAATCTTTTACGATTCTTGAAAAGAGTTAATTTCTCTTCCATTAAAAAAAGAATATCTCTATAAATCTACTACCAAATGTTGTAAAAGACTTTAAGAGGGGTTAAAGGTATATGAAAGTCATGATAATTTGACATGTATTGAAAGATTTATATATCAAATTATTTTGATATATCTACTTTAATAACTCAACTGCTACAACAAGATTTCCTAATAAACCGTTCAAAATGTTTAGCTAATAGAAATAAAAAAGATGTAAGAAGTACCCTATTCATTTAATCCCAACCTTTTTCTGCATTTTTAATAATCCATTGTGCAAGAACTTTATCCTCTCCATCCTTTAATTTATGTTTATAACCTTTCATATAACCAATCCCATCATTAGCAATTTCTACTATTGAATTCACATCTGCTATTCCTTTCTTTTCAAGATCCGAAAGTTTTAATGATTTGGATCCTTTAAGAACGACTGATCCACCTCTTACATGGCAGCCTGCACAAACATTTCTAAAAATTGTTTCTCCATCTCTTATATCAGAAGCCATTAGATATCTATTTTGCAAAGAGGTTTGAAAAATAATTATTAAAGTTATTACAGGAATTACAAATAGAAATTTAAATATTTTCATTTGATTTACTTCACCTATATCTAATTTAGCCTTTTATTCTGAATCTCGATATATCTATTTTAAGAGCTCTACTGCTACAACAAGATTTCCTAATAAACCATTCAAAATATTTAGTTGATCTTTACTACCAAAGGCTATTAATACCTGTCCTGGTTGAAGTAAAAAATCACCTCCTGGATTGGTTATTAACTTTTCATCTTCTTTTATTGCCAATATTTTTGCTCCACTCTTTTTACCTATTCCAAGTTCTAAAAGAGTTATCTTTTCTGCAGTTTCAAAAAGACTAATATCATTACTTAATTCAAATTCTTCAATTTCACATTCACTTCCTGCAAGCAGATCAAGAAAGTCAATAGCTATTGGTCTTAAAGCCATCGATGCCATTGCTCTTCCTGCGGCTATATAAGGACTTACGACTATACTTGCACCAGCTAATCTCAACTTACTTGCGGCTTCTTCAGTTCCTGCTCTAGCAATTACTCTTATAGAACTTCTTATCCCTTTAGCACTTAAAACCACATATAAATTTGCAGCATCATTAGGTAAGGTTACAACCAAGCTTTTGCATTTTTCTAATCCTGCCAGTTTTAAAGTCTCATCAAGAGTTGCATCAGCACAAAGTACTTCTAAACCATTTTCTTCAGCAATCTTTTTTCTATCTTCATCACTTTCAACAACGATAATAGGAATGTTTTGAGTTTTTATTTGGTTAGATATTTCCTGTCCTACCCTCCCATATCCGCACAAAATTACATGATTTTCCATTTTTCTAAGAATTCTTTTAAAACGTAATTCGTTTACTCTTTGAAAATAGCCGGATTCAAATAATCTAACAGCTTTTTGAAAGGTAAATTGAATAAAGATCAATCCGCCAACGATTACTAAAACAGTTACGATCCTGCCTTCAGGACTTAAAGGTTGAACTTCTCCAAAACCAATTGTGGTTATTGTGATCAGAACCATCCATAAGCAATCACTCCATTCCCATCCTTCTGTTATTCGATAACCAATGGCACCTAAAAAAAACAGAAAGAATAAAGAATAAATAAGACCAAGCCAAGGCCTTAAGTAGTCTTTAATAAAATAGAACTCAAATAATCTAAGCTTCATATCCCTTATTATCGTTAACTATTCAAAAATTTCAAAAAAATTTTCTATTATGTTCCTAAAACTATTTATTTGTTTAAGTGAAATATATATTAAGCAGGATAATAATATTTATTTTCGTAGCTGTTTGCATTAAACAAATGATTACTGTCTCAGGTCTTATTTAATGCTTCATTAAAAATTAATTCAAGGTTTTACTTGTACTGATTCAATAAGAAAATCAGAGGCTGCTTTTAACCAATCAGCGACTGTAAGACGAAGGTCAGGTTGAGAATATACAAGCGCTACAATTATTCCAACTAAGATTATCTTTACCATGGTAATTCAAATATTCTTATGAATTAAAGCACAACTGCTTACTAAAAAGAACCTAAAATTTATAAAAAACAGATTAATTAAAATTTCTCTAATTGATTAAACAAATATTCCACTCTTCTAAGATTTACTCCTAAATCTGATTGACCTAATCTGGCTGCAGATCTTACTTGAATGATTCCTTTTGATCTATCTACATAACTTCTTACATCAAGCTTCAAAATTTCTAGATCATCTGGAAATCTAAAAATCATGCTTCTACAAACACCTCTCCAATAATTCCTTCCACTTTCAATTACTTCTGTACGAGGTAACCCTTCTGCGAGAGAAACAAGCTGGATAAATTTTTGATCAACATTTATTAGTTTCTTTTCTATTAAGACACTATTTAATGGATTTGTTATTGGGGCAAGACCTTGGATGGAGGAAATCATATTTTTTAAGAACAATGAAGATGTTCTAACCGATTTAATACACAAAGTGAGAGGAAAAAGTAAGAAATTTTCCCATAAAAGTGATCTCTTTATGAAGATTCCTTATTTTGTGATCAAAATTCTAAAATTTGAGATTTTTTATTGTTTTTTTTGATAAAGTTGGTTGGCTACTTTGTTTACTATTTAGTTTCTTAACCCATAAAAAAACTCCAACAAACAAAAAAATTTCAACAATAATTCCAACCTTTATTAAACTCATTTTTTAACCTCTTTTTTCTTTTTAGTGCCCTCTATGTATGGCACAATAATATTTAATAACCACTTTTTGAATGTATCTATAGGTTTCATAATCTATTTACTTGCCTTTTCTCCACAAGCTCCTCCCTTTAATGAGATCCTCTATATTTGGCCAGGCTGCTATTAATTCTTTAAGTGCTTTTCTATTAGGAGTATAAAAAACACATGACAATGCACTTATTACATAAAGTATGAACCACAACTTACTTTCTGAATAAGCTAAAAACAAAGAGAAAAGAAAACTTCCAATAAAGAAAAAGAAAAATAACCTATTTACTATCTCCAATGGAGTTCTTTTAAGTCTGTAAAATTTAATCTTTTTACTATCTTTTTCAGTATCTTTCTGAAATTTACTTTCGTATGAATTAATTATTTCTTCTTCGAGAACTTTTTCATACTCTAAATTATCAAGTAGATCACGATTCTCCTTTTTATTTTTCATCAAAAATCTTAAGTATAAACATACTAACTAATTTATTGTGTTTTAAAAGTATCAAATTTTATCTATCAACAGGAACTATACGAATAGATCATGATTTTGAAAATATTTCAAAATTGTCTTATTTATAAAAGATATATTACTTAAAACATTTTTTTTAATTTTTCCAAATCTTTCAGTCATTTAAAACAAACACTTCTATAAACTTCATAGCATTTATTAAATTTGAAAGCAATATCTAAATCTAGAGTTAATATAGTTTAAAGATTTTAATAATAATCTATATGCAAAGGTATTTAATTTCCTACGAATTTACTGATGGCGAGGATCAAGAAGAAGGGGCAGAGATGCTAATTAATTGGTACGAATCAGGTGGTCCCCAAAACCGACCTGAAAACTATGAGGTTCATTCTTGGATTTTTATGGTTCAAAATGGGATTGGACATTCTGTAGTTAGTGCAGATTCACTTGAGACAATTTGGAAACAATGGCATCCCTGGAGGAGATTAATGGATATCAGTATTCAGCCGTGTATGGATCTTGATGAGACTGTAGGATTGTTCAAAAAACAAAAAATGAATACACGAATGGTCTAAGATTATTCCTTATTACACTTATAAATTCCTTTTTAGTAGCAGACAATACTACATACAGAATCCTTTGCGTTAAAAAGGATAAGATTGATTTTCAACTATGAATGATTCTTATCACATTTACTTCAAAGG
>CACLFQ010000016.1 GCA_902606255.1 uncultured Prochlorococcus sp. | reverse complement strand
CCGAAGAAATTTTTGCCTTAATAACTGAAAAAGAAATAAATATTTTTCAAGAGTTACAAATTAAAATTAAAGAATTAAATAATAAAACCAATCTCACAAGATTAATTGATGGGAATGATTATTGGGTATCTCAAGTTTTTGACAGCATTTGGCCATTTAAAGCTTTCCCGAATATTAATTTTAATAATAAAAAATTTTTAGATATTGGATCAGGCTGTGGCTTCCCAGGTTTAGCTTATGCCATAATTCATCCTAATTCAGATGTATACCTTATTGATTCTTCAAAAAAGAAAACAGATGCACTAAAAATCTTAATCAAAGAGATCAATCTCAAAAACAATATTCATGTAATCAATGATCGTATTGAAAACTTAGCTCATCAATCTTCAATGAGAAATAGTTTCAATATAGCTACCACTAGAGCGGTGAGTAATCCTTCAACAGTTTCAGAATATATTCTACCAATGCTAAAAAAAGAAGGGCTAGGCGTTTTATATTGTGGGAAATGGACTGATCAAGAAAGTAAAAATCTAGATAAAACTTTAGAAATATTAGAAGGAAAATTTAAAGAGAAAAAGAAGATTTTGTTACCAAGAAGCAAAAGTACCCGAAATATTATTCTTATTCAACCAAAAAACATTTGCCCTAAAATCTACCCAAGAAAAGTTGGCAAACCTGAGAAAAATCCATTATGAAATTATTTTTTTGATAATCTTTTAGTAACCTTATACCCAAACTTTTCTTTTAAAGTTCTCAATTTTCTTATAACTTTTTTTGGATTTATATGACCTTCTAATACTTTCAATAATTGAACTTCAGAAACATCCGTATCTAATAAATTAGAATTATTTCCTGGGAACCAATGACTTCCATTACCAAGCAATTGATATCTAGCTTTTGCAAATCCTTCCATATCCAACCAATCAATTAAATTTGAAAGCCAAAGCAGGACTGGAATATTAATATTTCCTGGCGTATATTCCCAACTCGGCAAATTTCTATTCCAATTTTGATGCCACTCTAAACCCAAAGAATTAATCGATTCCTGCCTTAATCTGTTTATTATCTTTGGAACATAATTCTCAGATTCTGATAACAAAGAGACAGCTTCTAAATGCAAATCAAAATCCACCTCTTTTGCAATACCCACACTAAGAGTATGGACATTTTGATTTCTTAAGCAAAAAAGGTCGTTAAAAACTATAGGATGAAGAGGCTTGCAAAGTTCCAACATTTTGTTTGAGGGAGTATGAAGATGCCCCCCTTTATCAGTGGGACTTATTATAAAAACCCCAAGATCATACTGATTTGCCAAATTTATAACCTTTGTATTTTTTTGATTGATGAAATACCAGTGCAAATTTACATAATCAAAAAAGTTTGTTGATATAGCCTTCTCAATAAGTGAAGATTTTCCATGAGTTGAAAATCCAATAGAGCCAATTAAATTTTCTTTTTGCAAATTTCTTAAAGTGTCAATACAACCTCCATCTTTAATAGCATGATGTAAATGTTCATCTGTATTAATGCCATGTATTGCCAACAAATCAATTCTTTTAACTTTTAATTTTTCAAAACTTGTCATAACATCTCTCTTAAAAATTTCTGGATCACTATTTGGAGGAATCTTTGTTTGGATAATGTTTGGAATTTTTTTTATATTTTTAAAACCCATTCCTAATTGCACCTCAGAAGTCCCATAATACTTAGCAGTTTCGACATGACTTAAGCCATATTTGTTTGCTAGATTTAAAATATTCTCTACTTTATTTTGTTCTTCATTTGAAATCTCAGAAAAATCTAATTGTTCCCAACTTTTTTGAAATCTCATACCACCTAGAGATAAAATAGGGATCTTCAGATTAGTTCGACCAAATCTCCGGTATTGCATCTTTTTAAAAATTAATGCTTATTCATTCTTGGTGGTTTTCCAAATGATTGAAACATATCCCTATCGAGACTATTCTCAAGATCATCCAATTCTTCAAAATTTACCCAGCTAATACAATCAACAGGGCACGTATCTATAGCTTCTTGAATAACATCAGAACTATCTCCATCTTGCCTCATAGCTCGACTTCTACCATGAAATTCATCAACCATGAAAGTGTTCGTTGCTACGTGCACACAATACTTGCATCCAATACATTTAGCCTCATCAACCCAAACAGCTTTTTCGGCTAACTGTCCACCTAATACAGGTTCCCAGCCTGTAATTTCAACATTCTCTTCAAAATTATCAAATGGATCTTTAACATCCATAATATGAGATTAATTATCCCACTTGGTTAAAACTAATTCAATAGAGCCATCATTTTGGTTTTTTTGTTCTACTATTTGATAACCATCCTCTTTTGTTTTGGAAATAATTGTTTCATAGGCATACATTTGAGTAACTTTAGAGATGAATCTTTCTACTGGGAGATCAAATTTCCATAGATCTAAATCAGTAACTAATTCATAGACATTTGAATGATTGTCCCATTTAAATCCGACTTTAGTTTCGCCAGGGAGATTCATGCTTATATCAACAGCTGTAAACTTACCTCTGAAGCCTTTAACAAACTTTTCTTCTTGGTTGATTATGTAACCAAGATTATTTAAGGCTTTAATTAATGGCTCTGCATCTTTGAGCTGAGTTTTAATTGTACTAAAGTGTGACATTAGATTCGTGGTTGAATTGTTTTAAGTTTTCATTTTGATTAGAGATGAAAGCGTCAGATGTTTTATTCTTGACTGTTACTTTACCAAGAGCATCTTCGAGATTTTTTGTAGCTTCATTACATGAGTTACCAGTAAATCCCTCAACAGTCTCTTCAACTCTTCCGTCTTGATGAATTTTGAATCTCAATGTTTTTTGAGGCATTAAATTCAAGTACTGAGTACTTTTACTTTATATAGAATAACGAAATTTTTTTGTTTCAGTTGGTACAAGTTAATTAATTTTAATTTTTATATTGAATATCTAATAAATAAATTTTTTTAGTCGTGTGCTGATTAAAAAAATTAAGAAATTTAGTTATAAAAACCTTGCATCCCCATTGAATCCAAAGCAGTTTTTGCTTCTTCCATAACGGATGGTTCTTTGTCGAAAAGAGCTATCTTGGTACATTCATCAACGAAACTTTCTTGTAATGTATTGTTTAATTTTTCGTACAATCTACACAACGACCAAATGCAATTACTTCTTACACCTGATTCATTATCAATTTTTAAACTTATTAAAAGTTGTTCTGCTGCCAAATGAGCATTTCCCAAAGAGACATTCCCGATTTCAGCTAGAGAGCTAGATGACCATAACCTTACCGCAGCTACATCGTTCTTCAAAGCATTTATTAATGGCTCCAAAACAACTTGATTATCATAATTAGCTAAGCTCCATGCAGTAGCTCTTCTTACATAAGCATTATCATCAGTCTCCAAAAGACTGACAAGTTTCTCGACCGCGCTAGGACAAGGATTACGACCCAAAGCATATACCACGCTCATTCTTTCAACAGGACAAGGTTGATCAAGTAATGGTAACAAAAGGGGGAAAGATCTTGAATCTCTATATTCACAAAATACTCTTAATCCCTGTATCCTTTCTTCTCTGTTACCTTTTAGCATTTTTAATGCTTCATTGCACTCCTGAGTTATGTTTAAACCCTTTGGAAAGGAATCTGTATCAATTTGCTCTAAAGGATCTATTTCAATTTCTAAGGCCAATTCTCTCGCTAAAACATCTGGATCAACAGCGATATCAACTAAGCTTTCTTTATTAGGATCCTTATTTTTTGTCATTTTGAAGAACTAAAAATATTAATTTATAGGGGCAGGAGACATCATATCGCCTGGCAACCAAATTCTTGCACTAACTGCTAAGAAGGCAATCCCAAAAAGCAAGACAATAGCAAAAGGTAAAATTTTTGTCTTAATAAAACCCAAAGATATAAAATTAATTAAGATAATAATAACCTGTTTAAGAGACTTTTAAAAAATTTTTAATAGATAATATTATTTATTTTTTTGCATTTTGTCTTAGCTGACCACATGCAGCATTTTTATCTAGACCTCTGCTTTTTCTAAAGCTAACAGCGATGCCATTATTAATAAGTCTAGATTGAAATAGTTGAAGATTTTTTAAAGAGGTTCGTTTAAATTCAACATCATCAATTTGGTTATATTGAATTAGATTTACGTGAAATTGAAAACCTTTTAGCAAATTACTCAATTCATAAGCATGTTCTAATTTGTCATTCACCCCACTTAGCATTAGATATTCAAAACTTACCCTACGACCAGTCTCTATTACGAATTTTTTACAGTCTTCTATTATATTTTTGATCTCATAGTTTTTTGCACTAGGTATTATCGTTTCTCTTGTTTTTTGGTTTGAAGCATGTAGGCTAATTGCTAATGTAAATTGACAATTACCTAAGATTTGAAAAGACTTTGCAGATAATTTACTTATCATTTTTGGAACAGCCACTGTGCTTACAGTTATTTTTCTCTGACTGATCTGAAAATCCTCATTTATGGATCTAATTGACAAAAGTAAGTTATCAATATTTAACAAGGGCTCGCCCATACCCATGAAAACAATATTAGTCACTTTTCTATTCATTTCATTTTCAATAAATAAAATTTGATCTAAAATTTCACTTGCTTTTAAAGATCTCTTCAAACCTTCTTTGCCAGTTGCGCAAAATTTGCAGTCCATTGGGCAACCAACTTGACTAGAAAGACAAGCAGTTAGTCTTTTTTCAGTTGGTATACCAACGCATTCAATACTTTCATTATCGTCTGTAGAAAGTAACAACTTTAAAGTACCATCTTTAGCTAAGTTTCTTTCATGAATACTTAGCGCACTTACTTTGAAACCATCATCTTTTAACTTCTTTCTAAAATCTAAAGGTAAGACTTCTATTTGATCAATATTTTTCTTCTTATTTCTATAGTTATAAATCCATTTATAGATTTGGCGACCCCTAAAAGCAGCCTGACCATAATCTAAAGCCACATTTTCTAAATCTTTAACACTACTTCCAAGAAGATTTTTCAAATTCAGTAGTCTTTATTTCAAAACTATTTTCACCATAACAGCAAACCATGTTTTAAAAAGAATTCTGTAAGAATAAGCGCAATAAAACCTATCATTGCCATTCTTCCATTTAGTCTTTCATTATAAAGATGAAATCCATATCGAGGTAATTTTCTTTTGGGGACAATCTCTGGCTTAACCATCACTTACAAATTTAAAAATCCATTCTAGTCACTTAAAATAATAATAGATAATATTTATTCATCAGACAGAAGGCCCTCCTCCTGCAATCCCTCCAATGCGGCAGGATCTGGCAATTGATCTTCAGAAAATTGATTCTCAGCATTAGGCCTTGCGAAGGCCGCAAAATTACTCGAAGAAGGATCGATTCCATGTCGGTTTCTCGTTGTCTCCAAATCTTCATCACTAGGATCATCAAGTATTGCAGTAGAGCTTACTGCAGGTGATTGTGGCATATCAACTGTATAATCTGGCCTTAAGTTCTGTGCTCTTCTGTAGCCACCAGATTCTTCTGCAAGGATATCTGGATGAGGACCAGCCTCCGATGATAATTCCTCCACGAAACCGCTAAAACCAGTACCTGCAGGTATTAATCTACCGATGATCACATTTTCTTTTAAACCTCTTAACCAATCAGATTTACCTTCAATTGCAGCTTCTGTAAGAACCCTTGTTGTTTCTTGGAACGATGCTGCTGAAATAAAGCTATCCGTGTTGAGAGAGGCTTTAGTAATACCCAACAAAACAGGGGTGAATTCTGCTGGAGCTCCTCCTGTAATTGCCATTGCTTGGTTTGTATCCTCCACTTGTCTCAACTCTATGAGCTCACCAGGCAAAAGAGTAGTATCCCCAGCATCTTCTATACGGACTTTACTTGTCATCTGTCTAACAATAACTTCAATATGCTTATCATCGATTGCTACACCTTGCGACTTATAAACATTTTGCACCTCACTTACCATACTTCTTTGTAATTTGGATATAGATTCTCGAGCTGCATCTAAAAGAGGTTTTTGATCTTTTAAATCATTGAAATAGCAATCTAATAGTTCATGCGGATTAATTGGACCATCAGTTAAAGATTCTCCACCTGTAACTTGTTGTCCATCACTAACCATTATATTTTTTCCAATTGATAGTTGATAGTCATTAACTAAATCATCTTTTTCAATAACCGATAAAGAAACTGATTCTTCATCATTACCTTTTTTAATCTGAACAATTCCAGCTTTTTTGCATAGAATTGCAGAATCTCTTGGTCGCCTAGCTTCTAATAACTCTTCAATACGAGGCAATCCTTGTACAATATCTCCAGTTTTCTGCCTCTCAAAAACAAGTAAAGCTAAACCATCTCCCCTAAGAACTAAATCTCCATCATTAACATGTAAAACTGAATCAGGAGAAACCATATAAGGCCTTCCAAGTCTTAAGGTAACTGAACTATTAGAAATTTCTTCTATTTCACCACAAGAAGTTGATTTTACAGACTTACTAATATGATCTCCATCCACTACACGATCACCAACTTTAACTACTGCTTTATCACTAATATTAATTTTAATTTTATCTTCTTCTCTTTCAACAATTAACCTCCTTATAGGCTCATCGTCTACAACATTTGGTAATTGAACCAATCCCTTCTCTTTACAAAGAATTTGAGTAGTAGCTATTACATCTCCTGCTTTTACTAATTGGTTATTATTGACTTGTAATTCTGTATGTGTTGAACCATGACTGGAGTCAGATATAGTATCTCTTCTTACAAGAATAGACTCCAATATTACTAAATTTAATCTATTAATTGACGCATCATTTTTATCATCAATCGACTCGACGTCAATAGTCATTTGAGGAGTAGCATCAAAGCTTTCAATGCTTAAATGTGTTCTAAGTAATTCAACTCCTTCAACTGATTTTATCAATTCACCGTCTTTATAGGAAAGCCTTTGGATAGCTTTTAATCCTAAATGTGGTCCTTTTTCCTGCTTAACATGTGATAGTTGGGGTAATTCCGCTTGGTCAGGAATAGTAAATTCTTCAACTGTTCTTAATAACAAACCTCTACATTTAGGTGTTTCTAATTTTTGAACAAATAGAATTTCTTTATTATCAACACCATCTAAAATCTTTTCGCCTGGATTTACAAGATTCCCCTCTTCTGTAAATTTATTTAAAACTTCTTCATCATCACACTCATGAAAAGTTCCATTTCTTACAGTTATTTCACGAAGGATATCATTTTTTTGCGTAACAGTAACAATTCCTGATGTTTGACTAAAAATATCTTTTACAACTTCTGTACCAGCTTCAATCCATTTCATATCTTCGATCATTAGAAGAGATATGTCCTTATTGATTTCATGAGTCTCTTGAGGAATCCAAAGCAATGTCCCTCCATGACTTACTTCAAAACCATTTTTAGATGATCTTGCTTTTTTGACACTTAATCCAGGTGCATATTTTACTAGACCACCAGTTTTTGTACGAAACCTTTCATCCGTCAAATCTGCAATTACCTCACCATGACTAATTTTACTTCCAGGGGAAATATTTAAACGATAAGATGTACCATCACTAGATTCCAAATTATATATTTGACCTGAGTGAGTAGACTCTTCAATTAATTTAAAATTAGTTAAAGACATTGAAGTAGTAACAATCTGAACTTCTCTTGAATCTCCTATTGATTCTCTTAATCGAACTTGTCCTCCATACTCACTTGATTGACTTGCTTCTGCCAAAACAGTTCCTTCATCTACAGATTTTCCAGATGAGATAACCGGTCTTGCATTAGGTGGCAAGTTATAAACATCTCCAGCTAAAACCCACAATCTGCCTAATCTTTGAGCTTTTAAGGTAATATTACCCTGCCTATCTGTTACCTCCTTTGGTTGAATAACCTTGTCATACCTAACTTGACCAGCCAAATCACAGATAACATCTTTTGTTGCTTTTTCAACACTCTTTTTCACAGCTCCAGCAGTAATCTGAGCAACAGTTATATCAGAATTAATTTCTTCACCGTCATCTACAAATAAAAGCGATCCGCTAGAAACTTCAATTTTTTGAGCTTTACCAGAATTATTTCCTTGAGGAACTATCTTTAGTATGAAATCAACTTCCGCTTGTTTAGCTTCTACGCCATGTGGGGTTCTATAACCTCTAACCTTTGCTTTTGAACTAAATTCAACTTTACCAGAAATTTTTGATCTAACTACTCCACTTTCAGCAGTTGATACACCTCCAGTATGGAAAGTTCTCATTGTCAATTGAGTTCCTGGCTCACCAATAGATTGAGCAGCAATAATTCCAACTGCCTCTCCTAAATCAACCAAATGATTATGAGCCAAAGCCCAGCCGTAACATCTCCTACAAACCGATCTATTGGCTTCACATGTTAATGGAGATCTTATTTTTACTTTTTTAATAGATGCTTTCTCAATTTCTCCTGACAATGCAGGATCTATTGCAGTGTTTTGATGAACAACAAGGTTTTCTTCAGCATCAAAAATATCTTCAGCGGTAAGCCTTCCAAAAAGCCTTGCTCCAAATTTACCGTCTTCAGCTTCAACTACTATTGATCGTTCCGTTCCACAATCTTCTTCTCTAACAATTACATCTTGAGCGACATCAACTAATCTTCGAGTTAAATAGCCAGAATCAGCCGTTCTTAAGGCAGTATCTACCAAGCCTTTCCTTGCTCCATAAGAAGAAATTACATATTCAGTAACAGTGAGTCCTTCTCTAAAATTGGTTCTTATTGGCAGGTCAATGATTTCTCCTTGAGGATTAGCCATCAACCCCCTCATACCAACAAGTTGTCTTACCTGAGACATATTACCCCTTGCTCCTGAATTAGCCATCATCCAAACTGAATTTAGAGGATCATTTTGATTGAAATTATTCTTGACAGCATCTACCAATCTTTCATTAGTTTCAGTCCAAGTATCTATAACTTTTGTGTGTCTTTCAACTTCGGTAATTTCACCAAGTCTATAACATTCTTCTGTAGCAGATATTTGCTCTTCAGCTTCCCCTATTAAATCTTGTTTAGCTTCAGGAACTTTTAAGTCATCTACTGAGATAGAGACAGCAGCTTGGGTCGCATATTTAAATCCTAAATCCTTTAAATTATCTGCCATGGCTGCAGTCACGGCGGTTCCATGAGTTTTAAAAGCCCAAGAGACTAAATTTTTTAAGGCTTTCTTATCAACTACCTTATTCTTAAATGATGGCGGTGTTTTAGCGAGAGTAGGCATTTTAGCTACATTGTTCTTTTTTGAGTTTTTAGTAGTTTTACGTACTCTTGATGTTTTTTTAGATTTAGATGAAGTCATGATTTTTAAATAAATGAAAATAGTTTTTGAAGATTACGTTTTAAGATACAGAATCGATGATGGTATAGTTCATAACTACTCTCCCAACAGTTGTGAGCACAAATCTACTTATTAATTTATTATCAGAGTCAAATCTGTCCCTTCTCAAATTCCAGATTTCTAATCTTGAGCCATCGTCTAGCTCTTGAGTTTTTTGTGGGCTAAGCATTTCGTCTTCATCTTCAACTTCTCCATTAAATCTAACCCAAACCCATTCATGTAGGCTGAGTCTTTTATCTTCAAAAGCAAAAATGACATCTTCTAATGAAGCGAAAGTAGCCTTATCATATCCGAATTCTGGTTTTTGATAATTTGGTTGCAAAGCCGTAAGATAATAAGATCCCAAAACCATATCTTGTGATGGAGTCACAATTGGTTCCCCAGTAGCAGGAGAAAGAATATTATTACTGGCTAACATAAGCATGCGTGCTTCAGTTTGTGCCTCTAAAGCTAAAGGAACATGAACTGCCATTTGATCTCCATCAAAGTCAGCATTGAATGCAGGACAAACTAAAGGATGAAGTTGTATTGCTCTCCCTCCAACTAATTTAGGTTCAAAAGCTTGAATTCCTAAACGATGCAGCGTAGGAGCTCTATTTAAGAGAATTGGATGGCCTTCAATAACTTCCTGCAGTACCTGCATAACTTCGTCATCAGCTTTTTGTATTAATTTTTTTGCAGCTTTAATATTATTCACAATATTTTGTCTTATTAATCTATGAATTACAAAAGGTTGAAAAAGCTCTATCGCCATTTCTTTTGGGAGACCACACTGATGCATTTTTAATTTAGGACCCACAACTATTACAGATCTTCCTGAATAGTCGACACGCTTTCCAAGAAGATTCTGTCTGAATCTTCCTTGTTTCCCCTCAATTATGTCACTTAGAGACTTAAGAGCTCTATTATTTGCTCCAACGACAGTCCTTCCTCTCCTTCCATTATCTATAAGTGCATCAACTGCCTCTTGAAGCATTCTTTTTTCATTTCTTACGATAATTTCAGGAGCTAAAATTTCTTGAAGCCTAGCTAATCTATTATTTCTATTTATAACTCTTCTATATAAGTCGTTTAAATCCGAAGTTGCAAATCTTCCCCCATCAAGCTGAACCATAGGTCTAAGGTCAGGAGGTATAACTGGGATTGCATCTAAAACCATCCATTCTGGTTTTGCATTGGTTGCAATAAAATTATCAATAACTCTTATCCTTTTTATAAGTTTTGCCCTCTTTTGCCCTTTGCTATTAGTAATTTCTTCTCTAAGCTCCTCAGCAACCTTATTTAAATCAAGGTCCTCAAGTAATTGCTTCAGTGCCTCAGCACCAATTCCAACAAAAGGTTCATTTTCGATAGTTGAATCTTCGGCATAAATTTCATCTTCAATTTCCAGCCACTCATCCTCAGTGAGTAATTGCTTATATTTAAGATCTTTATGATCACCTGGGTCTAAAACGACATAACAATTAAAATAAACTATTTGTTCTACATCCCTAAGCGGAATATCCAAAAGTATTGCAACGTAACTAGGGATTCCTTTCAAATACCAAACATGGGAGACTGGCGCAGCGAGTTTTATATAGCCCATTCTATGTCTTCTGACTCTACTTTCAGTTACTTCAACCCCACATCTCTCACAAACAATGCCGCGATGTCTTACTCTTTTGTATTTTCCACAATGGCATTCCCAATCTTTGGATGGCCCAAAAATCTTTTCACAAAACAATCCATCCATTTCTGGTTTCAGAGTCCTGTAATTGATAGTTTCAGGTTTCGTAACTTCACCAACTACTTGTCCATTGGGCAATGTCCTCTGACCCCAATCCATTATTCTTTGTGGAGAAGCTATTGAAATTTTGACGTAATCAAAGTGATTTTCAGTTCTTAAGTTGCTGTTTGTCATTTTTGGCGAATTTAAATTAAAAGGTTTAAGTTGAGTATTTAATCTTCCTCATATTCAGAGGTTCCGAGTGATTCGTAAGTCGGCCTTGATGGAGTATTTCTTCTAGGATTGATATCTTGCATTAAATCCACCTCTTTCCCTTCATCTGTATAAACCCCTATATCCAAGCCTAGAGATTGTAATTCCCTCATAAGAACTTTAAATGACTCAGGAGTACCAGGCCTTGGGATCGGTTTACCTTTTACGATCGCGTTAAGCGCTTCATTTCTTCCTTGCATATCATCAGATTTAACTGTTAACAATTCCTGAAGAGTATAAGCAGCTCCATAAGCTTCAAGAGCCCATACTTCCATTTCTCCAAGCCTTTGTCCACCTTGCTGAGCTTTACCACCCAATGGTTGCTGTGTGACCAAAGAGTAAGGACCAGTAGATCTAGCATGAATTTTGTCGTCCACCAAATGGACTAATTTGAGGAAGTGAGAGTATCCAACAGCAACTGGCTGATCGAAGGGTTCGCCTGTTCTACCATCTTTAAGTAATAACTTTCCAGGATCTTCAGGATTATAAACCCATGCTTTACCTGGCTGTTTTGAAGCTTCCTCTAAAAATGCTTGAACAGTTTGATGTGATTTTTCAGCTCCATACATTTCATCAAATGGAACAACTTTAACCCGGCAATCTAAGTTGGAGGCTGCCCAGCCCATCAATAATTCAAAAACTTGACCTACATTCATCCTACTTGGAACACCTAAAGGATTAAGAACTATATCTACAGGCGTTCCATCAGGTAAATATGGCATATCTTCTCTTGGTAAGATTCTGCTAATAATTCCTTTATTACCATGCCTACCAGCCATTTTGTCACCAACTTGAATTTTCCTTCTCTGAGCAACATAAACTCTAACAACCATGTTGGCTCCTGGAGGTAATTCATCACCTTGTTCTCTAGTATAAATACGAACATCCAAAACCCTTCCCTTTTCAGTTTTAGGTACCCTTAGGGAATTATCTCTGACATCTCGAGCCTTTTCACCGAAAATAGCTCTTAATAGTTTTTCTTCAGGTGGTTGGTCTGATTCACCTTTTGGAGTCACTTTTCCTACAAGAATATCTCCACTCTCGACAAAAGCACCAATCCTAATAATTCCCATCTCATCAAGATTATTCAAACTATCTTCCGAGATATTGGGAATCTCTCTCGTGATTTCTTCAGGTCCTAGCTTCGTCTGTCTTGCTTCAATTTCATACTTTTCAATATGTACTGAAGTATATAAATCATCTGTTACCATCCTTTCGCTCACAAGTATTGCATCTTCGTAGTTGTATCCCTCCCATGGCATGTAAGCAATTAAAACGTTTTGGCCAAGTGCTATTTCCCCTCCTTCACATGCGGATCCATCTGCTAAAACTTGACCAGATATAACTTTATCTCCAATCTGCACTATAGGTCTTTGGTTGAGACAGGTATCTTGGTTTGATCTTTGATATTTCTGAAGATAATGAAAATGTTCATTACCATGCTCGTCTTTAACGACAATCTCATTAGCGTCTACGTAGGATACAGTTCCATTAACTTTCGTTATGGGAACCATCCCCGAATCTCTAGCAACTTGAGATTCTAAACCTGTACCAACTAAAGGACGCTCTGGCCTAAGCAATGGAACGGCTTGGCGTTGCATATTTGATCCCATGAGAGCTCTGTTAGCATCATCATGCTCCAAGAAAGGAATAAGTGAAGTAGCAACTGAAATTACCTGAACAGGAGAAAGCTGTACGTAATCAACTTGATGAGGAGGAACTTTTTCAAAATCCTGTCTATATCTTACTGGTATTAAATTTGCAATTATATTGCCGTCATTATCAGTAGCAACGTCTCCTGGAGCCACCCTACACTCATCTTCTAAATCAGCAGAAAGATAAACAGGATTACCTTCTTTATTAACTTTACCGTTATTAACTTCCCAAAAAGGGGTTTCAATAAAACCATACTCATTAACTCTTGCGTGGGTAGCTAAAGAATTTATAAGCCCTGCATTAGGACCTTCAGGAGTCTCTATCGGACATAATCTTCCATAATGTGAAGGATGTATATCTCTTACCGCAAAGCCGGCTCTTTCTCGAGTTAAACCTCCTGGACCTAATGCTGAGATTCTTCTCTTGTGAGTTAATTCAGCCAGAGGATTAGTTTGATCCATGAACTGACTTAATTGACTGGAGCCAAAAAATTCCTTTATAGCAGCAACCAAAGGTTTGGGATTGACTAGTTGAGCGGGAGTTAGAGAATCTGTTTCTCCTACAGTCATTCTTTCTTTGATAATTCTCTCTAAACGATTAAGTCCAACCCTAACTTGATTTTGAAGAAGTTCTCCTACGGATCTAACCCTTCGATTACCAAGGTGGTCAATATCATCCAAACTAGCGCCGCCAATATCCAACTCTAGGTTAATCAAATAATCAATGGTAGAAAGAACATCTTCATGGGTAAGTGTTCTCACATCGTCTGGTACGGTAAGTCTCAATTTTTTATTTATTTTATATCTGCCAACTCGACCTAAATCGTATCTTTTGGGATCAAAAAATCTACTGTGTAATAGCTGTTGTCCCCCAGAAACGGAGGGTGGTTCACCAGGACGTAGCTTTTTGTATAGTTCAAGTAATGCCTGATCTTCTGAATTTATACCCTCGTCATTAGCTGACTCAATTGAGCTTTGATAAAACTCAGGATGCCTAAGTTTATCGACCACATCATTATCTGAAAGACCCATCGCCCTCATAAGAACATGAGCATTAATTTTTCTAGTTTTATCAACTCTCACATAAAGTAAATTATTTTTATCAGTCTCGAATTTTAACCATGCACCTCTATTAGGGATAACGCTAGCGTTGTAAGTTCTTCGACCATTTTTATCCAGTTCATCTTTGAAATATACTCCAGGACTTCGAACAATTTGATTAACAATAACTCTTTCGGCACCATTAATAATGAAAGTTCCCCTCTCTGTCATTAATGGCAATTCTCCAATAAATACTTCTTGTTCTTTAATTTCCCCTGTCTCTTTATTAATTAACCTGCAAGTTACATACATTTGAGATGCAAATGTAGCATCTCTTCTTTTGGCTTCCTCAACATCATGTCTAGGTCTTTTTAACCTGTACTCTTCACCGATAAAATGTAATTCTAGTTTGCCTGTGTAATCCGAAATGGGAGAAAAATTTTGTAATTCTTCTATTAAACCCTTTTCCAAAAACCATTTAAAGCTTGCTCTTTGTACTTCAACTAAATCTGGTAGATAAGTAGCTGTTTTTGCTACCTGTAAAGCGCTACTGCTCATCCAAGAAAACCTGCAATTTTGTGAGATTTACTACTTACTTTTAATCTACTCAATATTTAGTTCTTTAACTTTTCACTTAATATTAAATCAATCATTAAATTTTAATAAACAAAAAATCAATTTAATAAAAAAGAATAAAATTTTGTTTAATGCTGATTTATCATTAACTGAGTAAGTTAAAGTAAAAAAATTAAGAAAAATTTCCAGTAATTTCTTATAATAACAGCTGCAACGTCAAATTAACAAGTCAAATTTAAACAAATCTTCAGCATTCTTAGATGACTCTTTAGCAATTGTGATTAATTGAGTAGATCTTAAATCTGCCATAAAGTTGGCAACATTTTCAACAAATGCAGGTTCATTTCTTTTGCCCCTATAAGGGACAGGAGCTAAAAATGGTGAGTCAGTTTCAATTAAATATTTATCATTTGGTACTATTTTGGCACACTCATGAATTTCATGTGCTTTTGGGAAAGTTACTATTCCACTAAAACTTATGTAAAATCCAAGATCCAAGAATTGCTTCATTTCTTTTGGGGTTCCTGTCCAACAATGAAGTACACCATCAGGACATTTTCCTTTTTTAGAGAGATCATTACATATCTCAATCATTTCATTTGCAGCATCTCTACAATGGATAATTACAGGCAATTTAAGTTCATAAGCTAACTCCATTTGCGGAATAAGTGCTTCAATTTGCTGAGTTTTATTTTCATTTTTAAAAAAATCCAAGCCTAATTCCCCAATGGCTACAACTTTTCTATCTTCTTGAGCTGATTTTTTTAAAAGAGATTTTGAACTTTGTTCCCATTTTTTTGCTTCTAGCGGATGCAAACCAACTGAATAGTAAATTTCGTTAAATTCATGAGATATTTTTTTCAACTTGGGAATTTCCGTTAATTCACAACAAGCATGAACTAATTTTTTTACACCTCTTGAACGCAACCTTAAAATAACATCTTCAAGATCTTTCTCAAAATTTTCAAATATTAAATGACAGTGAGAGTCTATGAGTGGTATATCGCTCATAATTATGATCTTCCTTTTTACTTTGCGGTAAGAGTAGTTTTTACAAAATTGTTAATTTTTGATTTTCTATTAGCCCCATTATTCTTGTGAAGCACATTTTTTTTAACTGCTTTATCAATTAAACTGAAAGCTTTATTAAGGCTTGTTTTTACTAATTTTTTATTTTCTTCATTAGGGTCTTTTTTATATTTTTCGCAATTTTCTAAAGTTTTTTTAGTCAAAGTTCTTACTGTAGATTTGTATGATTTATTATTTAAACGATTTCTTTCAGCAATTTGAATTCTCTTTTTTGCAGATTTGTTATTGGCCACAGAGGATAGATTAATATTAGGTCTTAATCATAACAAATAGATTGACTAGTAATCAATCATATATAATTTAAAGAGTTATTAAATTGGTCTCGAGCCTTTCAATTTGAAAAATTAAGAATATGAAGATCATAAATAATAATGAAGACGCTATCCAAGAATTAAAAAGGATTTCTACTCGAACTAACTCAGATAACAATAACAAAATAAATGCAATAGTCGAAGATATTCTTCAAGAGGTAAAAAATTATGGAGATAAAGCAGTAGAAAAATATACCAGAAAATTTGATGGTTTCGACCCTGAACCTATGCAAGTTAGTAAAGAAGAGTTAAAGAATGCATGGAATGAAATTAATAACAATTTAAAGCGCTCACTTGAGGTAGCCCATAAAAGAATTAAAAAATTCCATGAAAAACAAATCCCGTCATCCTTCACTTTAAGAGGGGAACATGGCGATACAGTCCAAAGGAGATGGAGACCAGTGAAAAATGCAGGAATTTATATCCCCGGAGGTAGAGCTGCTTATCCAAGTACTGTATTAATGAATGCAATACCTGCAAAAGTAGCAGGCGTAGAAGAAATAATAATGGTATCTCCTGGGAATCGAGAAGGGGAAATAAACAAAACTGTTTTAGCTGCAGCTCACTTATCAGGAATCAAAAAAGTTTTTAGAATTGGAGGAGCTCAAGCAATTGGTGCTTTAGCATTTGGCACAGATCAAATTAATAAAGTTGATGTTATTACAGGTCCAGGTAATATCTATGTAACCACTGCAAAAAAATTAATTTATGGCTCTACAGGAATAGATTCTTTAGCCGGTCCAAGTGAAATATTAATCATTGCAGATGAAACAGCTAAAAGTGCTCATATAGCATCTGATCTTCTAGCACAAGCAGAGCATGATCCTTTAGCGTCTTCAATACTTCTAACTACTTCAAATAATCAGGCAAAAGAAGTTTTAGAGGAAATTTATAAAAAAATAGATAATCATCCAAGAAAAGAAATTTGCTTACAGTCAATAAAAAATTGGGGATTAATTGTTATTTGCGAGAACTATAAATCATGTATTGAACTAAGCAATACCTTTGCCCCAGAACACTTAGAAATTTTAGCTTTGGATTCCAAAAAGATTCTTCACGGTATAGAAAATGCAGGAGCAATATTTTTAGGGAAATGGACCCCGGAAGCTGTGGGAGATTATCTGGCTGGACCAAATCATACTTTACCAACATCAGGAAATTCTAGATTTAGCGGTTCTTTAGGAGTTGAAACTTTTATGAAAAACACTTCAATTATAGAATTTAATGAAAAAAGTTTAAAAGCTAACAGCCTTGATATTATTAATCTTGCTAAGAGTGAAGGCTTACACAGCCATGCTAACTCAGTTGAGATAAGGTTAGAAGATTAGCTAATTTTTGAAGGAGAATAAACAACTGGAATATTGTTTTCAATTCTACCAACCAATACTTTGTCTGTAAGATCAACAAATAATCCATTCTCTAATACACCCGGGATATTATTTAGATTCAACTCAATATCTTTTGGATCCTTTATACCATCATTAAACAATACATCAAGAATTAGATTGCCCTGATCAGTAACCACTGGACCAGCTTTTTTAGTAGCCATTCTTAAACTAGAACTACCTTTCATCTCTGAGATAACTTCCTCAACCTGTTTCCAAGCATTTGGAAGGACCTCTACAGGTAAAGGGAAAGATTGATTTAAGTTTTGTACAAGTTTGGTTTCGTCAACAACAATCAACAATTTATTAGCTTTAGATGCCACTAACTTTTCTCTAACATGACATGCTCCACCTCCTTTTATTAATTGAAATCTCGGATCAACTTCATCTGCCCCATCAATAGCTAAATCGATTTGAGAAACTGAAGCTAAATCAATAAGTGGGATATCTAGTTCGAGCGCTAAAACTTCTGATTGAAAGGAAGTTGCAACACCTCTTATATTTTGAAGTTTTCCAGAACGTATTTCATCTGCAAGGCTTTTTATCATAAGAGCAGCTGTAGATCCAGATCCTAATCCAAGGATCATGTCACTCTTTACTTCCTTAATTGCTGCATCAGCAACTATTTTTTTCATTTGAGTTTGTGAATCCAAAATCTTTTTTTTTCTAAGTTTATAGATTATTAAATTTCAATGGGTGATTTATGTCAAACCTGGAAGAGGTTCTGGCTTGATATTTATCTGTATCTCTTTGTTGTCTCTTAAAACATTTAGGAGGAATACTTTGCCTATTTGAGCTTTTTCTACTTCATCTAGCAAAGCTTTAGGTTCTTCAATAGAAATATTTTCCGCTGCTATTACTAAATCACCTCTTCTTAAACCAGCTTTTTCAGCAGGACTATTAGGAATAATTGATTGAATTAGAGCTCCACTTCTTTCTGGTAATTGTACTAATGAATTGGGATCTTGATTATGTTCTTTAGCAATTTTAGGATTCAATGAAATCAATTGGACCCCCAAATATGGATGAATAACTTCCCCATTTTTAAGAAGCTGGTCTGAAACACTTTTGGCAAGATTAATAGGTATTGCGAAACCTAGGCCCGCTCCAGGACCACTTCTAACCAATGTATTGATTCCTATCACCTCACCATTTGAATTAATAAGTGGTCCTCCAGAATTCCCGGGATTTATTGCAGCATCAGTCTGAATAAGATCAAGCCTTTTATCTGAGAACCCTAGACTATTAATATCTCTATGTAAACTACTTACAATTCCTAGGGTAACTGTTTTTTCTAGACCGTAAGGAGTCCCAAGAGCTATTGCCCAATCTCCAACTTCAAGATCTTCAGAATTTCCAAGTGGAGCAAAACTAGAGTATTTAGAGTTATTAATTTTTACTAAAGCTAAGTCAGTTACTGCATCAGCTCCCAAAACTTGGCCATCGCAAATAGTTCCATCTGACAAAGTTACTGAAACATCATCCACTTTCTCTACTACATGAGCATTTGTAAGAACCAAACCATTCTGATTAATGATTACACCAGAACCTTGGCCTCTCTCTCTCTCAGGGATGATTCCTTGGTCTCCAAGTAAATCCCTCAATAAAGGATCCAATAAAGTAGGATCAAATTGCCGCCTCTCTATTAATCGCTCAGTGTCGATTTTTACAACTGCAGGTCCAACATTTTTCACCGCAGATGATACGAAGTTATGACTTTCAAAAGAAGCCAAAGCTAAAACTTCTCCCACTTGAAAGAAATTAACTAAACAAAAACAGAAAATAATGAATATACGGATTAAATTAATAAATCTAATCTTTAAAAAATTCATTTACATAAAAGTTTTTAAATTAACAAGTTAAATCTAATTGAAGAATTATATTATTGTTGTTTTTTTGTTTACATCCATAAAATACAAATTTTCGAATCTTTTTTATAGAAAATTTTTTTTTATATGTGAAAATTATTTTAAATCAATTTAGATAGATAACCTTGAATAAAGAAAACAAAAGTAAACTAGAATCTCTATTAAAAAAAGTTGCCAATAAATTTTCTCTCAAAATCTGCAGTTTAAATATTCAAACCAATCAAAATCCCATAGTTGTAAAAATCATTATAAAAAAAACTAATGGTGATGATATATCACTTGAAGATTGTGCCTTATTAAATACCCCAGCATCTGAAGAAATAGAAAATTCAAATCTTTTAAATTGTTCATATGTGTTAGAAATTAGTAGTCAAGGGGTCAGTGATGAATTAACCTCAGAAAGAGACTTCAAAACTTTTAAGGGTTTTCCAGTTAATGTTCAGTTAAGCCAAAAAAATTCCAAAAAAGAATTTCTTAATGGTTTACTTTATGAAAAGTCTAAAGATTTTTTAGCCATTAACATAAAAGGGAAGATAAAAAAAATCCCTTTTGATGAAGTATTAAAGATTAGTCTTTGCACATTAAAAGATTAATTATTTTCAACCATTATCCATTTTTCCCATCATAGATGGCATTAGTTATTCTCCCAGGTTTAAACAATCTAATTGAAGATATTAGTGAGGAAAAAAAGTTACCTCCTAATATTGTAGAAGCTGCCTTACGCGAAGCTCTATTAAAAGGTTACGAAAAATATAGAAGAACTTTTTACATTGGAGTGAATGAAGATCCATTTGATGAAGAATACTTTAGTAATTTTGATGTTGGACTAGATTTAGATGAAGAAGGTTATAGAATCTTATCAAGTAAAATAATTGTAGAAGAAGTTGAAAGCGAAGATCATCAAATATCTTTATTAGAAGTTAAACAAGTAGCTGATGATGCTCAAATAGGCGACACGGTTGTTTTAGACGTTACTCCAGAAAAAGAGGATTTTGGGCGAATGGCTGCTACAACAACAAAGCAAGTTTTAGCCCAAAAATTAAGAGATCAACAAAGAAAAATGATCCAAGAAGAATTTGCAGATTTGGAAGATCCTGTTTTAACTGCAAGAGTTATAAGATTTGAAAGACAATCAGTAATTATGGGAGTTAGTTCGGGAATTGGTAGACCTGAAGTAGAGGCAGAACTTCCAAAAAGAGATCAATTACCAAATGACAATTATAGAGCCAATGCAACTTTCAAAGTATTCTTGAAAGAAGTTAGCGAAATAGCCAGAAAAGGACCACAACTTTTTGTAAGCAGAGCAAATGCTGGATTAGTCGTTTATTTATTTGAAAATGAAGTACCGGAAATCCAAGAAGGAACAGTAAAAATTGTTGCGGTTTCGAGAGAAGCTAATCCTCCTTCAAGAGCTGTTGGACCAAGAACAAAAGTAGCTGTTGACAGCATCGAGCAAGAGGTAGACCCTGTAGGTGCCTGTATTGGAGCGAGAGGAGCAAGAATACAACAAGTAGTAAATGAATTAAGAGGAGAAAAAATTGATGTTATTAAATGGTCGTCTGACCCAATACAGTATATTTTAAACTCTTTAAGTCCTGCCAAAGTCGATCTCGTAAGACTTGTTGACCCACAAGGTCAACACGCCCACGTACTAGTTCCTCCCGATCAATTGAGTCTCGCAATTGGTAGAGAAGGACAAAATGTAAGACTTGCAGCAAGATTAACTGGTTGGAAAATTGATGTTAAAAACTCACATGAATACGATCAGGAAGCAGAAGATGCTGCAGTCTCTGAATTAATCATTCAAAGGGAAGATGAAGAAAACCTCCAGCGAGAATCTGAGCTTAGATTAGAAGCAGAACAAGCTGAGCGTGCTGCGGAAGATGCAAGATTAAGAGAGCTTTATCCCCTTCCTGAAGATGATGATGAATATGGACAAGAAACATATGATGAAGAGTCCTTCTCAGATATTGATCAATTAGAGACCGTTCAAAATGGTGAAATATCCGCCACAGAGGAGAGAAAACGGTGATACAACAAACCCCAGTTATGCGTATATGCATATCATGTAGAAAAACATATGACAGGAAACATCTTATAAAGATTACTAAAGATCATAAGAAAGGTATTATGTTTCAAAAGGGGATGGGGCGATCAGCCTACATTTGCAAGTCAAAAAAATGTTACTCAGATTCCAAGATCAAAAAAAAACTTCAAAAAGCTTTAAAAACATCTTTAGAACCTGAATTTATTGATATTTTTCAAAAAGAAATTACAAGCTACAATGACTATCCCAATAAGGGAATATAATTAAATTAAATCCTCTTTAATTTCCAAAAAGAGTACAAATCAGATTAAATGACTATCAGCGATAAAATCAGAATTTACGAACTTTCCAGAGACTTAAATCTGGACAATAAAGATATATTGGATGCCGCTCAAAAACTTTCAATTTCAGTAAAAAGCCATAGCAGTTCAATTAGTACAGAGGAAGCAAAGAAAATAAAAAATCTTATTAATAAAAAAAATTCAGATAAAAAAATACTTACTATTAAGAAACCTTCAAGTAAAAAAGATAATTACAAACAAAACAAAGAAGATGAATCTTCTGTTATCTCCTCTATTAAAGGTAAGCCTCTTAAAGATAATTCAAACAAAAAACCATTGTTGATCAAACCTCTTAATAAACCTGAGAGTTTAAAAATAATTTCAAATCAACCTAAAAATCTCAATAAACCGTCAATTACCAAAGGTTCACAATCTCCAGCAAATCTTACAAATCAAAATATTAATAGTAAAACCTCACAAAATCTCAACCAAAATAAAAAAACTTTCCGAAATAACACAACCCCACCTATAAAAAGTCCTTCAAAACCCCCTATTCAACTAATTGCTAAGCCTAAAAATATTAATAATAAACTTAAATCTAATGAATCTTCCCAGAAAATCTCTAGTTCAGGAGAAAAAAGACAAATATCAAACAAACCTGATCAAAATTCGAACAAATCTAAAACAAAAAATATTAATAACAAAATGTCCCCTCCTGAGCTCGTAGGAGCTCCGATAAGAAGAGAAGGGCCCAATCAGCAAAATAATAAGCAAAACATTTCTTTTAAACAAACTTTCCCTAACAGAACTGGTACGCCCAATAGAACTGGT
>CACLFQ010000015.1 GCA_902606255.1 uncultured Prochlorococcus sp. | reverse complement strand
TAAGTAATTTAAAGTATCTCAAATGTCTTGTGTTGGGTACGTGAGGCCCTCTACACATATCGATATATTCTTCGTGCTTGTATAAATTGATGAGACCTTCTTCAGGAATTTCTTCAATTATTCGTAATTTAAAAGTCTCATCTCTTTCTTTAAAAGTTTTAATTGCCTCTTCTTTAGAGACTTGTAAAATTTCAACGTCATAGTTTGTTTTTATTAATTTATTAATTCTATTTTCGATTTTTATTAAATCTTCAGGAGTAAAGCTGTATTCAGAAAAAATATCATAATAAAAACCATCTTCAATTACAGGCCCAATTGCCATTTTAATATTAGGATAAATTTGTTTAACTGCATGACCAATAAGGTGAGCAAAGGAATGTCTTATTATTTCAATTCCTTCTTTATCATTTGATGTGATGATTACAACTTTGGAATCTCTATTTATAGGAATAGTTGCATCAATAAGAACATCATTTACTTTTCCAGCAATTGTTGCTTTAGTTAATCCAGAGCCTATACTCTGGGCAATTTCTAGAATAGTTACAGATTTTTCGAAAACCTTTTTTGAACCATCAGGCAAGGTAATTATTGGCATTATTTTTTCTCCATTTCAAAGAATCCCAATTTTGATTTAACTCTTTTTAAAGTCTGATTTGCTAAATCTTCAGCTTTTTCGTTCCCTTCATCAAGAATTTTATTTAATTGATAGGGATCATTAATTAATAATTTATATTTTTTCTGAATAGGTTCTAGTGATTCAATAAGTTGTTCAGTAATTAATTTTTTAAATGTCCCCCATCCAGTCTCTGAGAATTCATTTTCACATTCAGAAATTTTTTTGCCAGATAATATTGAATAAATCATCAATAGATTTTTAGATTCTGGCCTCTCAGGGTTGTTAAATTCAATTCCAATAGAACTGTCACTTTTTGCTCTTTTTATTTTTTTTGTGATTATTTCAGGAGTATCTAATAAGTTAATGCGACTGCCCTCATTAGGATCACTTTTGCTCATCTTTTTTGAACCATCAATTAAACTCATTATTTTTGACCCATTCTTCATGATTATTGGTTGAGGGATTTTTAAAATATTTTTATCCTTACTAAATCTGGCATTAATTCTTTGTTGTGCAATATCTCTGGCAAGTTCAAGATGTTGTTTTTGATCCTCACCTACTGGTACAAAGTCAGCGTCATATAGAAGAATGTCTGCAGCCATTAGGATCGGATAGTCAAATAATCCAATAGATACATTATTTCCCTGTTGTATGGATTTTTCTTTGAATTGAATCATTCTTTCCATCCAATTTATAGGAGTCATGCAATTTAATATCCAACAAAGTTCTGAATGTGCAGAAATATGACTCTGGACAAAAATTGAGCATATTTTGGGATCTATCCCACAAGCGACGTACAAAGCCGCAGTAGAGATAGTGTTCTTAGATAATTCTTTGGGATTATATGAAGCTGTGATTGCATGCAAATCAACTACACATAGAAATGTTTCATATTGCTCTTGAAGCGTAACCCAATTATTTATGGCCCCAAGCCAATTTCCAATATGTAAATCACCAGTTGGTTGAACTCCCGAAAGAACTCTTTTTTTATTTGCCATCCTCTTCTACTTCGCTAGATTGAATTTCTTCAGTTGATGTACTTTTTACAGGTCTTGCAAAAGGGTCAGGTTCTGTTTTTGTCTTTTCTTCATAAGGATTTTGTGATTGTCTGTTCGGAGAAGAGTTTTTGTTATTTTTTGCATATTCTGTGATTGATTCAATTAATTTTTCGTCTTTGATCATTTCGCTAAGTGTTCTAACAGAGAAACCCAGAACTGCAACGGTAGACCTTAATTGAAAGGTCTCTTGTATTGATTTAACAGCTTTCATTTCGTTATCACTCAATCTTATGCGGAATCCACCTCCATCTCTTCTGCCGCCGGATCTATCTCTGAAATTAGATCTTTCATTATTAGAACGACCTCTGTAATTTTCTTGTCCAAGATTATTACTGAAATTTGAATTAGACATCTTGATGTTTCTTAATTTATTTAAATAGTTTATTAACTTAGCATCTAGTTATGCAATAAGTCTTTTTAAAAGTCTTAAATTTTTATCTTTTGATTAACGACTTATGTAATTTCGCTTTTCTCATTCACAACTTGCATTAAAATAAAATTAGAGAAATAAAGCATTGTGTTTGATATTAGTAAAGACAACCTTTTAAAGGATTTCATAAAGTTTCCAAAAAAGAATATTCTCATTATTTTATTATTATTAGGTTTTGGGGAATGGTTTGTTAGTGACTTAATTCATTTTGCAGGAGGCTCAATAGGATTTTTTGCGTTGTGTTTTGGGGGATATTTTTACTTGAAGAATGATAAGCCTAAATTTAATGAGCCAAATAATTTAGATGGTTGGATAAATCTATGTAATGAAGATTTAAATTTTTTTGAAGAACTTGAAGCAACAAATGAATTAGGCAAACAGAATTCAAAAAGAAAAAAAATACTTGAATCGATTCTTAATAGATGTGAAAAAGAAAAAATAAGTTGCATTGGACAGAAATATTATCAAAGTTGTCAGTCTGTTTTGAAAAATTATTTTAAAGCAGATAAGTTTGACTTTGATTTATTCGAAAAACTGCCTAAATATAATTCTTCTGAAATTATTCCAGAAGAAGCTTTGAATAGTGATGCAATATTATATTTTATAAACTTGCCTTTGTCGGCAAATGATTTTTTGTGGCTGGAAAAGTTTCCTCAAAATATGCCAATCTGGTTGGTGGCTTTAACTTCCAACGAAATAGAAGCCAAAAATCAGATAGAAGACCTAAAGTCTCAAATTTCAAGTGACTTGATAAATAAAATTATTACTTTTGATGTGAATAAAAATGAAATAAAAAATATACCTTTTTCTTTAAGGAAATTTATCATAAGTTCATCTAAAAATATTGAAAATACAAAAAAAAGGCTCTTGAAAGGACTACATGTTGCCTGGCAATCTGAAATTGAAGGTATAAGAAGAATGCAGTTAAAGGGAATACAAAGAAAAAATCAAATTCTTGTAGCGACAACTGTTTTCTTATCTCCTATCCCCTCAATTGATGTTATGGCAATGATAGTACTAAATTCTTTAATGATTAAAGAAATTAAGTCTATATGGGGATGTAATTGGTCTCCTGAAATTTTAGATAAAGTATCTAAAGAGATTTTAAAGACTGCAATTGCTCAGGGAGTTATTGAATGGAGTGGACAGACTTTAATTGGTATAACAAAATTACATGGCCCAAATTTTCTTGTCTCTGGATCATTTCAGGCTGTAAGTGCTGCTTATTTAACAAGAGTAGTATCAAGTTCTTTGGCTGATTTTATGGCAATAACAAAAGGAGTAGAAGAACCTGATTTGGATTTTATAAAGAAAAATTCTGAGAAAATTGTTGAAAAAGCTTTTGAAAAAGAAAAAATAAATTGGAAAGGATTTATTTCTGATCTTAGGAAACCACTTATGAAACTATCTTTTAGTTCATAAAATAAGACAGAATATTAAAGATGAGAAAAAATATTCTTTTTTTAGGTTTGATACTTATGCTTTCTCTAGCTTCAGGCTCATGTAAGAGAATATCAAATAAAAATGAAACTAAAGATGTAATACTGGCAAGTTTCACTGTTTTGGCGGACATAATTAGCAATGTCGCTAAAGATGATTTTATTATTAGATCAATAACGAAACCTGGAGTTGAAGTTCATGGCTACCAACCAACTCCAAGCGATTTGGTAAATGCCTCTAATGCTTTTGTTTTTATTGATAATGGATTTGGATTTGAATTATGGGCTGAAAAATTTGTTTCTAATTTAAAAGTTAAAAGAATTACTGTCGCGGAAGATTTAGATCCTATTTTCATCAGTGAAGATTTTTATAAAGGGAAACCTAATCCTCATGCCTGGATTTCTCCAAAAAGAGGGATCCTATACGTAGATATTCTCGTGGATTCTTTATCAGAATTGAGGCCTTCCAAAAGGACATTATTTGAAGAAAATGGAAAAATTTATAAAGATAAGCTCTCTAAAATAGATAAAGAATTCTCACTTTTTATTAATAACTTAAATAAAGATAGGAGGTATCTAGTAAGTTGTGAAGGTGCTTTTTCATATCTAACAAATGATTATGGATTAGAGGAAGTTTATTTGTGGCCAGTTAATGCTGAGAGTCAAATTACTCCCAAAAGAATGGCAAGAACAATCTCACTAGTTAAAGAAAAAAATGTTCCATCTGTATTTTGCGAAAGTACTGTAAGTAACGAATCTCAAATGGTTGTTGCAAACGAAACTGGGGCTAATTTTGGAGGAAATCTTTTTGTTGATTCATTATCTGATGATAGTGGGCCTGCTAGTTCCTATATAAAAATGCTTGAGCATAATTTGGATTTGATAAAAAAAGGGCTTTTTTGAATTATGGAAACAATCAATTATCAAAACTTTAGGATTGAGGCAGAGAATATTTGCGTAGATTACAACGGTAAGGTGGCTTTGTATGATGCCAATTTAAGATTGAAACCTGGCCAGATTTGTGGGTTAGTAGGGATGAACGGAGCTGGTAAAACAACTTTTTTTAATGCTTTAACTGGCTTTGTAAATATTTCAAAGGGAAAAATTAGAATAAATGGAGAGTCTGTAAGATCTGCTCAAAAAGATCAGACAATTGCTTATGTTCCTCAAAATGAGGGAATTGATAGTCAATTTCCAATAAATGTTTGGGATGTAGTGATGATGGGAAGATATGGTTCGATGAATATTTTTAGGTGTCCAAGAGAGTCTGATGTTCAGGCGGTTAAAGATGCTATTGAGAGAGTTGATCTTACTGATCATTTATCTACACATATTGGAAACTTATCTGGAGGTCAGAGAAAACGAACTTTTTTAGCTAGAGCAATTGCGCAAAGAGCTTCAATATTACTTCTTGATGAGCCTTTTTCAGGAGTTGATATAAGAACTGAGAAACTTATCTCGGAATTATTTATTCAATTTAAAAATGAGGGAAAAACTATCTTATTATCAACGCACGATATGATTCATGTCCGTGAATTTTGTGATTTGGTTCTTTTAATAAATAAAACTGTTGTAGCTTACGGCGAGACCTCTGAAGTGTTTACTCCTGAAAATATTACAACCACTTTTGGAGGAATCTCACCTGATTTCTTGTTTGGACCTGAATCCTAAATTTTAAATTATATGGAGCTCTGTTCTTTTTTAACTTTAGATTCATTCATAACAGATCCTTTAACTCATGACTTTATGAGAAAAGCACTTCTTATGAGCTCACTAGTTGCAGCTGTTTGTGGTTTCCTGTCAAGTTATTTAACTCTTAAAGGATGGGCTTTAATGGGAGATGCAGTGTCACACTCAGTAATGCCTGGTGTTGTGGTTGCTTATGCATTAGGTCTTCCTTTCTCATTAGGGGCATTTATTTTCGGAGTTGGTTCTGTAGCATTGATAGGGTTTATTAAGCAGAAATCTAGAGTTAAGGAAGATACCGTTATTGGGTTGGTATTTACTGGATTTTTCGCTCTTGGAATCGTATTGGTTTCTAAGATTAAAAGTAATATTGATCTGCACTCCATTCTTTTTGGTAGTCCATTAGGAATATCACTTTCAGATGTAAAACAAACTATATTTATTTCTTTATTGGTAGTAATCCTTTTATCAATTTTTAGAAAAGATTTAATGCTTTATTGTTTTGATCCTAGGCATGCAAAAACAGTTGGGATTAATGTATTTTTTCTTCATTATTTACTCCTCACATGCTTATCTTTGGCAGCTGTTGTGGGCTTGCAATCTGTTGGAATTATTTTGGTAGTTGCAATGTTGATTACACCAGGGGCTACAGCATATTTACTTACGGATAAGTTTGATAATATGACAGTAATTTCAGTATTAAGTGCAATTATCTCAAGCCTAATAGGAATCTATGTTAGTTTTTGGTTTGATCTTGAAACAGGTGGATCAATTGTCTTGGCACAAACTTTTATATTTTTATTTGCTTTTTTATTCGCTCCAAGATACGGAATATTTAAGTTAAAGAAATTATTTGCTGGGTATAAATGATAGTGGTGGAAGAAACTTTAAATAAATGGAATTGGTGGCCATTATTCCCCTTATATCCTTATGGAAAAAAGAAAACAATTTTAAGAGAATTAATTCCTGATCAAATATGGTCCTTGGAACAAATACAGGGACTTTATTATGTTGCTGTTCCAATAAGAATGACGGTAATAAAGGTTGATAATGGATTGATGCTAATAAATCCACTGCCTCCTACAAAAGAATTAATAAATGAGTTAGAAAAATTAATTGAGATTCACGGTAAAGTAAAAACAATAATTCTACCGAGTGCCTCTGGACTAGAACATAAAATCGGACTGCCAGCTCTTTCAAGAATTTTTAAAGATGCAGAAATTTGGCTTTGTCCTGGACAATGGAGTTTCCCCATAAATCTACCGCTAGATTTTTTAGGAATTCCATCAAAAAGATCAAGAATACTGTTTGAGGAAGGTACTCCACATACAAACTCCTTTAAATGGTCTTCATTAGGCCCACTGAATTTAGGACTTGGAAGATATCAGGAGATAAGCTGTTTCCATTACCCTACAAAAACTCTTCATGTAACAGACGCAATAGTTGGAATAAACTCCACACCACCTGAGATATTTAATTTTGATCCAACTCCACTTCTTTTTCATTCTAGAGAGAGAGGAGATGAACCTTTGATTGACAACATCGAACAAAGAAAAAAAGGATGGAAAAGGTTAGTCTTATTTTCATCTTTTTTGAAACCAGGTAAATTAAATATTCCACCTTTAAAAAAAATATTTAAGTATTCATTCAAAAAAGATCTTAGAAATTGGAGATCTCATTTCGGTATTTATCCCTTTTTATGGGACGAAGATTGGGAATCCTCTCTTGTAGAAATAATGGGTAAAGAAACTCCTAAGATTCAAATTGCACCAGTTTTACAAAAATTAATTTTTCCGCGTTCAAAAGAAGTTTTACTTAATTGGTTAGAAAATATCAAGTCTTTTGAAGATATGGAATATTTAATTCCAGCTCATTTTATGGCACCTGTAAAATTTACAATAGAAGATTGTCAAAAATTAATTAATGAAATTAATTCCCAAAAATGGGACAAACTTCCTGAGGATAATAAATTTTTGATAGGTTTATATAAAAAGTTGTTTGAACTAGGAATAATTCCTGAAGAAGTAAATTTTTAAAAACTATTATTCTTCAATAGACATGTTTTCATCATTTTTAAGAGTTTGTTCCAGCTCTTTTCTTTGCTCCATTTGTCTTAAGAAATATCCTGTCATCATTGCAGAAGACAATAAATTAGCAATGTTGTCTTTTGAAGATGTTATTTTTACATCAAATTGATCTGAAGGAAGCATTCCAAGAAGACCTTGAACATTTTGTCTAATAATTTCTTGAATATCTTCACTAGCTGATTTTGCTACTCTTTGTAAAACTTCTGGAGATTGTTTTTGTAAATATTGGATTAAATCATTCTCATCGTTTGGATCATTATTTTCAGTAGCAAGAAATTCTGGATTAAACATTTCTACAGCTGCAAGATATAAAAACCCTACAACATCACGTACCCATTAATCCAAATTATTAAGGGCAGGGAACCGAATAGGTCCAATTTTATTAAACGGCCAATATCTAAAAATAGCTTTACCAATAACCTTTTCATAGGGTAAAAATCCCCAAATATGTGAGTCCATACTGTTATTTCTATTATCTCCCATCACCCATAAAGACTCTTCTGGGACAATAAAAGGCCCTATAGAATAATTAATATTTTTGTCAAATACGTAATTTTTTTGAGCGATATCATTTAAGTAAAGGTTACCGTTTTTTACTTCTACCTTGTCTCCAGGTATTCCAATTACTCTTTTTATTAGTGCAGTATCTGCTTCATAACCAGCATTAATTAATTGTTCAGGAACGTGAAAAACAACTATTTTATTTTTTAATTTTGAAAGATTTGATTTGGATGTGATTTTAGGGGTTACTTTCTCAACAAGAATTTTATCTTGTATTTGAAGAGTAGGAAGCATTGAACCAGATGGGATCCATCTTGGCTCTATAACCTGCCATCGTATAATTAAAGCAATAGATATCCAGATTAAAAGATTTTTTAAATCCTTTAGGATTGAATTTCTTTTTTCTTGAGTTCTAGACATGTTTTATTTAATTCAGTTATAGAGAAAATCCCAAAGCATTTATATAAATTATGACATCATCTATTGAATGCAAAAATTTTCTTAGAAGTTTACAACTTTTAAATCTTCTTATAAAAGTAGGAGTTCAAAATTTAATACTATGTCCTGGTAGTAGATCAGCACCTTTAGCAATAGCTGCTGGAGAATTAAATAAATTAGGACTGGTAAATATTTTTAATTCAATAGATGAGAGATCTGCAGGATTCCACTCTCTTGGGATTTCTGCTGCATCAGGTAATCTTTCTTTAGTTATTACAACTTCTGGAACTGCCGTAAGTAACTTATTGCCAGCAGCAGTTGAGGCAGACCGATCTTGTAAAGGTATTATATTTCTTACTGCTGATAGACCCTTAAGATTAAAAGATTGTGGGGCTAATCAGACAGTAAATCAAGAAGATTTTTTGAGTTCAGTCTGCAGAAGAGTTTTAAGTACAAATCTAAATGGACTCCATAAAACACAAGAAAATGAAATTTTAAATTTAGTGCGAAATACTGAGAAACAAATATCAATCTTCCCTGGTCCTATTCATTTAAATATTCCCATTGATAAGCCTTTAGGTATTTCATTTTTAAATAAAAAAAATGTTTTAGAGGTTTTTGAGAAAAATTATTTAAAGAAAAAATATTTCTTTCAGGAAGTTGAAATAAAGTCTGATAAAAACAAATTCTTAGAAATTTCAAAAAGTTTAAATTTAGATGAATCTGGGATTATTTTGGTAGGCCCCTATCAAGGTTCGATAAATGACTTATCTTCTTTCAATAAATCTTTAGAACAATTACAAGAAATTACTGGTTGGCCAGTATTTGCTGATCCTGTTTCAGGCGTTTATTCTGATTTGAGAGGATTAGTTGTGAATTGGGAATTAGTCTTAAGGAAAAATAAGAATTTAATAAATTGTCATCAACTATTAAGGCTTGGTCCTATGTCATCCTCAATTGATTTGGAGAAGTTTTTAATAACCTTCGAAGGGATGCAAATTCTTATAAAAGAAAAAAACTATAGAAAATTGGACCCTATAAAAAAATCATTTGAATATGATTTTGGGCTATCAAATTTCACTACTCTTTTGTTAGAAGAATTATCAATTAACGAAAAAAACAAAAAGTCTCTTACTCCGTTAGCCCTAGATCTAATAGAGGAAGGTGAGCAAATTAAAGAAATTATAAAAGAGAAGATTACTTATGATAATCAAATTACTGAATATAAGCTTGCAAATCTTGTTCCAAAACTTTGGCCAGCTGAAAATCCAATAATGCTCTCCGCGAGTAGCCCGATTAGAGATTGGCTTACATTCTCTGAGAATGGTACTCTAACAAGAAATTGTTTCAGCTTTAGAGGAGCTTCCGGCATAGACGGTACTTTATCCCTTGCATTAGGAATTTCTAGAATTAAAAATCCTCTACTTCTCGTGACTGGAGATTTGGCTTTTATTCATGATATAAACGGTTGGCTAATTGAAAATTCAATCGACATGAATTTAACAATTCTTCTAATAAATAATAATGGCGGAAATATATTTAATCGTATTTATAAAAAAAATTTAAAAGAAGATGAATTAAAAAAACTATTTCTTATGCCTAAAGAAATAAACTGGCCAAAACTAGCAGAGGGCTATCAAGTAAACTATAAAAGTGTGGCAAATTTTGAAAAATTACGAGAGGCATTCGATTGGAGCATTTCTATCCAGAAATCTGTAATAATTAAAGTTGATATTGATCCAGAAAATGAAATTTGCGAAAAAAATGCCCTGCTTGAAAAAATAATTGGCAGTTAAATTTATTATTTTCTATTTTGAATAATTAGGATTCATGAAAGTATTACCTGGTAAAACAACTTTAAATTGGTCAGAATGCAAATCTTATGAGGATATATTGTTTCATAAGTCAGATGAGGGAATCGCGAGAATTGCAATTAATCGGCCTGAAAAAAGAAATGCATTTAGGCCACAAACTGTAGATGAACTAATTAACGCATTTAATATCGTAAGAAATGATGAAACTATTGGTGTAGTCCTCTTTACAGGTGCGGGACCTGACAAGAAAGGTATTTATTCTTTTTGCTCTGGAGGTGATCAAAGTGTAAGAGGTGAAAATGGATATAAAAATGATAAAGGGAAGCAGAGATTAAATGTACTTGAACTTCAAAGATTAATAAGAAGTTTGCCTAAAGTGGTTATTGCCTTAGTTCCTGGTTTTGCAATTGGAGGAGGTCAGGTACTTCATTTAATTTGTGATCTCAGTATCGCCTCTGAAAATGCAATATTTGGTCAAACAGGTCCAAGAGTTGGTAGTTTTGATGCGGGATTTGGATCAAGTTATTTGGCAAGACTTGTTGGTCAGAGAAAAGCAAAAGAAATTTGGTTTTTATGTAGAAAATATAATTCCAAGCAAGCTCTTAGAATGGGCTTGATAAATGCAATTACAAAGATTGAAGAATTAGAAGCTGAGGGTGTAATCTGGGCAAGAGAGATTTTACGAAATAGTCCAACTGCTATTCGTATTCTTAAAGCTTCATTCAATGCGGAGAATGATGGGATTGCGGGTATTCAAGAATTATCTGGATACACAACTCAATTATTTTATTCAACTGAAGAAGCTCAAGAAGGTAGAGATGCCTTTCTTGAAAAGCGTCCACCAGACTTTTCTGACTATGAGTGGACTCCCTAGTTTATTTTTCAAAAGAACTTTTTAAATAATTATCAATGAGAATTCTTCTTGCTGCTGCTGAATGTGCTCCAATGATCAAAGTTGGAGGTATGGGAGATGTGGTTGGTTCGTTACCTCCATCTTTGATAAAACTTGGTCACGATGTAAGGGTAATAATTCCAGGATATGGGAAATTGTGGAGACTTTTAGAGGTATCGAATGAACCAGTCTTTAGAGCAAATACAATGGGCACTGATTTCGCCGTATATGAAGCAAAACATCCCATTCATAATTATGTGATATACCTAGTTGGTCATCCAACATTTGACTCTGACCAAATATATGGAGGCGAAAATGAGGACTGGCGCTTTACATTTTTTGCTAGTGCCACTGCAGAATTTGCCTGGAATTGTTGGAAACCTCAAGTTCTCCATTGCCATGATTGGCACACTGGAATGATTCCTGTATGGATGCATCAGGACCCCGAAATTAGCACTGTCTTCACAATCCACAATTTAAAATACCAAGGCCCTTGGAGATGGAAACTAGAAAAAATGACTTGGTGTCCTTGGTATATGCATGGAGACCACACAATGGCTGCGGCAATGTTGTTCGCAGATAGAGTAAATGCTGTTTCTCCGACTTATGCTGATGAAATTAAAACTCATGAATATGGGGAAAGCCTTGAAGGATTACTTAATTACATTTCAAGTAAATTAAGGGGAATTCTTAATGGTATAGATCTTGATGAATGGAATCCAGCCAAAGATTCAGTTTTACCTGCAAAATTCAGTATTAAGAATTTAGAAAATAGGTTAGAAAATAAGAAAATTCTTCAGAGAGAAATGGGTCTCGAAGTTAATCCTAAAAAATATCTTTTAGGTATGGTTAGTAGGTTGGTTGATCAGAAAGGGGTTGACCTACTTCTACAAGTTTCAAGAAGACTTTTAGCATATACAGATTCGCAAATAGTTGTTTTAGGTACTGGAGATAGATATTTAGAGTCAGGATTATGGCAACTTGCATTAGATTACCCAAGAAGATTTTCAGTATTTCTTACCTATGATGATTCTTTATCAAGACTTATATATGGTGGTTCTGATGCATTCTTAATGCCAAGTAGATTCGAACCTTGTGGTATTAGTCAACTCCTTGCTATGAGGTATGGTTCTATTCCAATAGTAAGGCGTGTAGGAGGTTTAGTTGATACAGTTTTACCTTATGATCCAGAAAATAATAGTGGCACGGGTTTTTGCTTTGATCGCTTTGAACCTATAGATTTCTATACATCTTTAGTAAGGTCTTGGGAGGCTTTTAGGCATAAAGATAGTTGGGCATTATTACAAAAAAGAGCAATGAGCCAAGAGTTCAGTTGGCAAAGATCCGCACTCGAATACGAAATTATGTATAAAGATGTTTGTGGAATAAAAGAACCATCTCCAGATTTTGCTGAAGTTGAAAAGTTCTCTTACGGACAATCCGCTGATCCATCTTTAAAAAAAAGTATGACTTAATTTTTTAATGGAATTTTCTTTATCAGAATTAAACGATGTTTTGGGAGATATTAAAAATCTGAGCGAGGGGAAAAGAAATTTTTTAAATTTTAAAAATATAAGTATTGATAGTAGAACTTTGTTAAAAAACGATCTTTTTATAGCTATCAGGGGTAAAAATTTTGACGGACATAGTTTTCTTCAAGAGGTTTTAAATAAAGGAGTTAAATCAGTAGTAATTAAAAAAGGGATGCAGAGATTACTTCCTGGTAATTTTCCATATTGGGTTGTAAATGACACATTAGAGGCATTTCAAAAATTAGCATTGCTAAAAAGGAAAAAATTAAATATCCCTATTGTTGCAATAACTGGTTCAGTGGGTAAAACAACAACAAAAGAAATGATTGGTGGAGTTTTAAATAAACTTGGAAGAATTAAATTATCTCATGCAAATTTTAATAATGAGATTGGAGTTGGTCTAACTATTCTTGCTACAGATGTAGAAGATAAAGTTTTAGTTCTTGAGATGGGGATGAGAGGTCTTGGACAGATTGAGAATTTATCTAAATATAGTGAACCCGATATTGCAGTTATTACTAACATTGGTACAGCTCATATTGGATTATTAGGCTCGAAAAAAAATATTACTTATGCAAAGTGTGAAATTAGTAAGTTCTTAAATCCCGAAGGAGTTGTAATAATTCCTGCAAATGATCCATTCCTAGAGAAAACTTTAAAAGAATTTTGGAAAGGTAGAGTGAAAAAAGTAAAACTATTAAATATAGAAAATCAAAAGGAGAGTTTTAAGAAAGATGATAATTTACAAGGATTTTATAATCCTTCGAATAAAACAATTTTAATTGAAGATAATACCTTTGAAATTTCATTTGAGGGATTTCACAATGCTTCGAATTTTTTATTTGCTTATGCAGTTGCTAAAGAGCTAGGCATTGATTTTGCAAGTTTTAATAAATTTGATTTTGCAAGTTTAGGTGGAAGGAATAAAATTCTTAAATCAGTAAAAACAACAATATATGATGAATCATATAATGCTTCGCCAGAGTCAGTAAAAGCATGTATTAAAAACCTGCTTGAAAAACCGAGAAATAAATTTTTCATATTTGGAAGTATGCAAGAATTGGGAGAACAATCTGAAAAATATCATAAAGAAATATTCAACTTAGTAAATAATTCAGACATAGTAAAATGTTTATTTATTTGCGATAAGAAAAATGAAAAAATTTACAACAATTATCTAAAAGATAAGAAAAAATTTTTAGTTTTAAATAATATTAAAGATGTACCGAAAGAGATAAACAAATCCTCAAAAAAAGGTGATTCTATTCTTATAAAAGGGAGCAGAAGTTGGCAACTAGAAAAAATTATTAAATTAATTAATTAGATCAAGATTTCTTTCTTTTCCAATTTTCTATATTTACTTGCTTAGTTCTTGAGATAGCTAATGAATTATCTTTGGAGTCTTTGGTGATCACTGAACCAGCTCCCGTTGTTACTGATTCCCCGAGATTTATAGGCGCTACAAAAACTGTATTCGCACCAATACTGGAATTTTTACCAATTTTTGTTTGGTGTTTTTTCTGACCATCAAAATTTGCAGTAATAGTACCGGCTCCAATATTTGTAGATTTTCCAATAATAGAATCACCAATATAACTTAAATGGTTTACTTTGGATTCTTCCTCTAATTGACTATTTTTAATTTCAACAAAATTACCTATTTTGCTAAAGGAAGATATTTTGGAATTAGGTCTTATATGACTATAAGGACCAATTTTGATATGATCCATTATCTGAGAAGCATAAACAGTAGAGTTTGAAATTTCACAATGTAATCCCACATTAGAATTCTCAATAAAAGTATTTGGTCCGATAATGCAATGATTATTTATTTTGGTATTTCCTCTTATATGTGTATTAGCCTCTATTATTACATCCTTACCAATTTCAACTTCTTCACTAATAGAACAACTTGCTTTATTTATAAAAGTTACACCATTAAGCATATGCTTTTCTTTAATTGAATTCTGAATATTTTCCTCGCACTCTGATAGTTGAATTCTGTTATTAATTCCTTGAAGCTCTCTATGATCCTTTACCTCTAGGCTTAAGGCATTCTTTAGTAAAGGTACTGTATCTGTTAAGTAAATTTCCTTTTGATTATTATTGCTTTTCAATGTATTAATTATTTCTGACAAGTTACCCCAGTTAAAACAGTAAATACCTGAATTTATTAATCGATTTTCTCTTTCTAGATCATTGCAATCTTTTTCTTCAACAATTCTCTCTATAAAATTCTCCTTCAAAAAAACTCTGCCGTATCCATGAGGATTTGTTTTCTTAGTAGTAATTAGAGAAACATCAGCATTTTTTGAATCGTGTAAACATAAAAGTTTTTTTAGAGTGCTAGGCCTAATGAGCGGAACATCGCCGTTAAGCACCAAAAGTTTTCCTTCATGTTTTTTTACTTCTCTACAAAGTACCTGGATAGCATGACCGGTTCCTGATTGAGGTTCTTGAATAACAACATTGATGTTTTTATCGTTTGGGATTGACTTTTGTACTTCTTTTGATTTGTGTCCAGTAATTATAAAAATTTGATCAGGTTTTAATTCAACACATGAATCAATTACTCTTTGTAAAAGACTTTTGCCAGAAATTTTATGTAAAACTTTTGGCAATGAGCTTTCCATCCTACTGCCCTTGCCTGCCGCTAATATCGCAACATTTAACATATTTATTTGAAATCCTTACTTAAATCTAACTCTTAAAGGATAACTTCGTCATTCCCCACTTCTTTCTCCATTTATTTGTAGATAATAGATTTGAGAATAATTGCTCATCTAATCTTTTCTTGATTATATCTTCTTTACTTGAGTTTAAATCTTTATCTCTATATGGAATACTAGCTTTTGTTAAGAGATGTTCCTCTTCCATTAAAGATAACTTTTCAAAATTGTAATTGGGTCTCAATTTATTCTTATCAAATTTTGATATTGCCACAGTTCCCTGACTCCAAAAAGTTCTGTTATTAAAACTTGGTTTAATAGTAAAAATCTCTAACCCAAGATTTCTTAAAGTTTTTCTTACTGCCGCTGAAGAAGAATAAGTTATTAAATAACCCTGAGTTTTGAGCTTTTCTGTGACTTTAGATAAAAACTCAATTGTCCATAGTTGTGGGCATTTTTGAGGAGAAAAACCATCTAAATATATCAGATCGAATTTAATTGATGAAGGAATAATGTTGATTTTTTCTCTTGCATCACCCCACAAAAGATTACATTTAAAAAATTGATCCTCAAAGTAATCTTTTCGATACAATGAATCAAATATTGTTTTGACTTTTGGAGCCCATAATTTCAGGAAAGATTCATTTCTAAGCGAATATTCAAGAGGCTTTTTATCAATCTCCAAAGCATACAAATTTAAATACGATTTTTGTTTGATTAATTCATTTAATAAAGAAGCGGAGTTGTATCCTAAACCAAAACATATATCCAAAACATTAAGGGATTCACCCTTAAATCTTTGCAAATTAGAAGGAGCTGTAAACTTTAATTTTGTTTCCTCCAACGCTCCTAATAAGCTATGGAAATTCTCTTGAAAAATTACACTTCTTAAAGAGTAACTGCCATCTTTTGTTAAAAATTCAATTAATTCAGACAAAAACTTTTTAAGTTAGTTAGTTAGCATGGCAAGGTCTTCCCAAAAAGTGGGATACGAGACGCTAGCAGCATCTGCTCTCATGATTTTTGAGGTACCTTTGGCTAAAAGTGAAGCAATAGCAATACTCATTGCTACTCGATGATCCGTCTCACTGTCTACCTCGGCAGAATGAAATTTTGATTGACCTTTAATAATTAGCCCATCCTCTTTTTCGATTATTTCAGCACCGAATTTGTGCAACTGTCTTGCCATGACTTTTAATCGATCCGTTTCCTTAACTCTTAATTCTTTTGCATCCTTAATTTCAGAAACTCCATTACAAAAACAGGCAGCCACAGTAAGGATAGGAATTTCATCTATAAGTTTTGGGAGAATATCTCCTTCAATAGTGAATGATCTTAAATTATTTGAAGTCTTTACTTTAATAGATCCAATAGGTTCTCCTGCAATAGTGGATTTATCTAAAATCTCATAATCACACCCCATTGAATCCATTACATTAAAAATCCCTGTTCTAGTGGGATTTAGTCCTACATTCTGAATTAAAACCTCTGAATTTGGAACAATAGATGCAGCAATCATCCAAAAAGAAGCAGAGCTTATGTCTCCAGGAATCAATATTCTCTGGCCAATTAAGTTACCCCCTGACTTGATAACTACATTCCTTCCTAATTCTCCTCTGATACTGATGTCTGCTCCAAATGCTTTTAACATTCTTTCAGTATGATCTCTTGAAGATGCTGGTTCAATAACAGAAGTGGTTCCAGAAGCTTTGAGACCTGCTAATAAGATTGCAGATTTTACTTGAGCACTCGCTACAGGGGTTCCAATAACACACCCTTTTAATTTATTCCCATCAATTGAGATTGGAGCTTTGTTTCCTTTTTCTCTACCAAAAATTTTGCCGCCCATCAACGATAACGGTTTGCCCACTCTCCCCATTGGCCTTTCATTAAGAGAAATGTCACCAGTTAAGATGAAATTCTTGCCTTCTTGACCGGCAAGTAACCCCATTAATAATCGCATGGTGGTTCCCGAATTCCCACAATTTAGAATTTCTTTGGGCTCTTTAAATCCATTAAGACCCAATCCTGAAATCGTAAAAGGCTCATTTTTTTTTATTTCTGGTATATTTACACCTAACTTTCTTAGACAATCAGCAGTTGAAAGTGGATCTTCAGAATGTAAGAACCCCTCAATAGTCGTCTCACCCTTAGCAATACTTCCTATTATAAGAGCTCTATGAGAAATAGATTTATCTCCAGGTACTTTTACTTTTCCTTTTAAATTAACTCCACCTTTTATTGTGCGGATATTATTCATTTTCAAATTAATTACTTGATAAAATTTCTGTAAAAACAAATTAGTTTTATATTATCAATAAGTTTGTTTTTTAAAAAAAAATAATCAAATTAAGTAACTGTTTTCTATAATAAATTCAGAAAAAAGGATTTGATTATTAATCTTACTTATTATCACGTTGCAAAGGATGTTCCTGAAAATAGTCCAGACATTGCAGTGGTCATTGATGTTTTAAGAGCTACAACCACAATTTCTTGGGCTTTAAAAAATGGAGCTGATTCAATACAAGTTTTTGCAGATTTAGATTTATTAAAAGAATCTGCAATTAAGTGGCAAGCTGAAAAGAGACTAATGCTTGGAGAGAGAGGCGGAAAGAAGATTGAGGGCTTTGATTTAGGAAATTCTCCTTTATCAGTTACAAAAAAAGTTGTTAATGGTAAAAGACTATTTATGAGTACGACTAATGGGACTAAATCATTGCAAAAAGTTCAAAATGCTAAGCATTTATTTGCTATGGGTCTCCCAAATAGGAAAGCAGTTGCCGAAAAAATCATTTCATTAAAAAGTGAAAATGTTTTAATACTTGGTAGTGGTTGGGAAGGCTCTTATTCACTTGAGGATTCTTTAGCTGCTGGTGCTTTGGCCTCATACCTAAAACAGAACTGTGATTTCGAAATTAATATTCTGAATGACGAATTACAAGCTGCTTTGGCACTATGGGATGTCTGGAAAAATGATATTTTGAAATGTTTAAAAACAGCAACCCATGGCAAAAGATTGACAAGTCTTGGAGATTATGAGGATGATTTTAAATGTTGCTCTGAACTTGATTGCTTAGATATTGTTCCAGCTCAAGTTGAAAGAGGTGTAATTCGTGCCTCATGATTTACGAATTGGTTCATTAGGAGTAAAGTCTTGACTGATTTTTTGGTAGCTGCATTGCAAATTACAAGTACTTCAAATGTTGAAGCAAATTTTACTGAAGCAGAAGAACAGATTGAATTAGCTGCTAGAAGAGGTGCTGAGTTAATAGGATTGCCTGAGAATTTTGCTTTTTTAGGAGGAGATGATGAAAAACTTAGATTAGCTTCTGAATTGTCAGAGAAGTGTGCAAATTTTCTAAAAACTATGTCACAAAGATATCAAGTATTTCTTTTGGGAGGAGGGTATCCCGTCCCTGCTGGTGATGATAGTCATACTTTTAATAGGTCAGCCTTATTTGGGAAAGATGGACAGATTCTGGCAAAATACGACAAGATTCATTTGTTTGATGTTGATTTGCCAGATGGAAATTTATACAAGGAATCATCCACTATTTTATCTGGAGCAGAGTATCCACCTGTTGTAGATGTCCCAGGTTTATGCAAAATAGGATTGTCGATTTGTTACGATGTTAGATTTCCTGAACTCTATAGATATTTGTCTTCCAATGGTGCAGAGCTAATTATGATTCCCGCAGCTTTTACGGCATTTACTGGAAAAGATCATTGGCAAATCCTATTACAAGCAAGAGCAATTGAGAATACAGCATATGTAGTCGCCCCAGCTCAAACTGGGATTCATTATGGAAGAAGGCAAAGTCATGGCCATGCAATGGTAATTGACCCTTGGGGTACAGTTTTATCTGATGCTGGAAAAACTCAGGGAGCAGCAATAGCACCTGCTGATAAAGAAAGAGTAAAGAAAATTAGGGAGCAGATGCCAAGCCTTAAACATAGAAAAAAGAAATTGTTTTCAAACTAATGATAAAGTTTTTTGATAATAAACTTTTTCGTTATTTATCCGTTTTTTTATTTTTAAATTCTTCAATCCTTCCAGTTAAATCTTCAAGTGCTCTTGCGGCATGGGCTATAAATACTAATGGGGTTTTAGAATTAAGAACTAAATCAAATACAAATTTAAAAGCATACTTTCAGAAGGCTAACCAAATATCTGGAGATAGATTCTGGGTAGATTTTCCGGGAGAATTAAAAAATCCCAGAACAATAAAAGGTAATGGCCCAATAAAAGAAATTAGATTAGGTAAACCAGATAAGGGTAAAACAAGACTAGTAATTGAATTTAAGACAGAGACTTATTTGAAACCTTTGACTTGGCAAATGGTGGGCTTAGATCAAAATAGATGGAGAATTAAACTATTTAACCCAAAATATTCATTTAAAAAGATTGGTGAAGGTTTAGTTGAAAAGAAAAGAGGAAATATCAAAGCAAATCAAAATTTATTTCATAAGAAGAAAAACAATTATGGTTACTTGAAATTACCAGTGGTAAAACGAAACAAGTTTGAGGTTGTAATCGATCCAGGCCATGGAGGACCTGACCCAGGAGCAATAGGTATTGGTGGTATTAGAGAAACAGATGTTGTTCTAGAGGTTTCAAAAATAGTTAAAAATTTACTTTCTGAGAAAGGTGTCAAAGTAAGGTTGACTAGAACAAATGACGTTGATTTGGATTTAATTCCAAGAGTTTCCATTGCTAATAATATGGATGCAGATATCTTTGTAAGTATTCATGCAAATGCCTCAAGAGGGAAAAGAAGGGATATTAATGGATTGGAAACCTTTTATTACAGAGGGTGGAGAGGAAGATTACTCGCGAAAAGAATTCAAAAACAAATTTTAAGAGTTTCCCCTGGGAGTCCTGATCGAGGAGTTAAACAAGGTCGATTTTATGTAATTAAAAATACTAGGATGCCCGCAGTCCTTGTAGAAATTGGATTTTTAACGGGAAGATTAGATGCAAGAAGATTAGAAAAAATAACCCATCGAAAAAGATTAGCCTATGCAATTGCAAAAGGCATCCTTGAATATTTAGATAAAGTAGGGTGAAACTTAAAATAGGTATATTTGATAGCGGAATAGGTGGTTTTACTATTCTTAATTCTTTACTAAAAACACGTAAAGATGTAGAGGTTTTTTATTTAGCGGATACAAAAAGAATACCTTTTGGGAACAAAAATTCTAAAGAGATAAGATTAATTGCAAATGAGATTTGTACTTTTTTTGTTGATAAGAATTTGGATGCACTTTTAGTTGCTTGTAACACTACAAATGCGTGTGCACTTGATATTCTAGAAGATAATCTAAAGGTCCCTTGTTTTGACCTTATAAACTCAGTATCGGAAATAGTTGATAAACGAACAATAGGTGTCTTAGCAACACAAGCAACTGTTCGATCATCATTTTACAAAAAAGCTATAAATTCTAAAAAAAAGAATACGACAATATTTCAGCAAGAATGTCCAGAATTTGTATCAGAAATTGAAAAAGAAAAATTAAATCTTGATAAGTTAAATAGTCTTTCAGACTTATATTTAAGACCACTAATAAACAAAAATATTGAAGAATTAATACTTGGATGTAGTCACTATCCCTTAATTTATGACTTTTTAAGAAAAAAATTAGATTCAAATATAAAAATTATTGATCCATCGGTAGCATTAATAAAAAAATTTAATGAATCTTTTGCTATTCCAGAAACTGACCGCTATGAGAGTATTTCTTTCGAAAATGTAAAATTTTTTGTTACTTCAGAAGGAGATGAGTTTTCAAATAAAGTAAAATTTTGGCTTGGAATTAATAAAGAAATTAGGTTGGTTAACCTCCGAAGTAATGTTTGATTCCCTAAGATATAAGAGAGGTCAATCATGAATACAGTAACAGAGCTACTACAACCAGTTGAAAATGATCTTGATGATCTTATTTTAGAACTGAAAAATCTAATAGGAGCTGGTCACCCAATTCTTCAAGCCGCAGCAGAACACCTTTTTAGTGCTGGGGGGAAAAGGTTGAGACCTGGTATAGTTTTATTGATTTCAAAAGCTATATCTCCTGAATTTTGCTTGACAACCAAACATAAAAGGCTTGCTGAAATAACTGAGATGATTCATACAGCCTCATTAGTCCATGATGATGTTGTTGATGAAGCGTCTACAAGAAGAGGAGTAGATACAGTTCATAGTAGATTTAATACCAGAGTAGCTGTTTTGGCGGGTGACTTTTTATTCGCTCAAGCAAGTTGGCACCTAGCAAATCTTGACAATGTAAATGTAGTTAAATTACTTAGTAGAGTAATAATGGATTTAGCAGAGGGTGAAATTAAACAAAATTTAAATAGATTTGATTCGGCTCAATCTTTTTCCAAATACATCAATAAAAGTTATTGCAAAACAGCATCATTAATTGCCAATAGTTGCAAAGCAGCTGGAGTTTTGAGTGGGATTAATGACGAAAACTTAACCTCGTTGTACGATTTTGGCAAAAATATTGGTTTGGCATTCCAAGTTGTAGATGACATTCTTGACTTTACTGGAAATGATAAACAACTTGGAAAACCTGCTGTAAGTGATCTTGCTAGTGGTTATCTTACCGCCCCAGTTTTATATGCCTTAGAAGAAAATAAACAATTGTCAGTTCTTATAAATAGAGAACTTTCTGAAAAAGATGATTTAGATGATGCTCTTAATATCATCATGAACTCTAAAGCTATTGAAAGTTCCAGGAAACTAGCTGAGGATTTTGCAATGCTTTCTAAAGAAGCTATAGTCTGGCTTCCTGATTCAGAATATAAAAGAGCTTTAATGGCTCTTCCAGAATTTGTTCTAAGCCGTATTTATTAGATCTATTAGAAATAAATTTTTGAGCTAAATTAATATTAAAATTTTTGAAAACTCTATCTTTTTCGACTAAATTTATTAAGCATAGATTTATTTAATGTCATTAGATAAAAAAAATTCAATCAATAACATACTTGAAGAAAAGAGAATTTTCCCTCCATCAAAAAAATTTGCAGAAAACTCAAATATTAGTACTCAAGAAGAATTACTAAGTCTAAAAAAACAAGCATCAGATAATCCTATTCAATTTTGGGAATCTTTTGCAAAATCTGAATTAGATTGGTTTGAGCCATTTCAAACTGTATTAGATAACGAAAATGCGCCCTTTTTTAAATGGTTCAAAGAAGGGAAACTCAATATTACATATAACTGCTTAGATAGACACATTAAGAGAGGTATTGGAGGAAAGACTGCACTTATATGGGAAGGTGAACCTGGAGATAGCAAAAAATATACTTACGAAGAACTTCTAAAAGAGGTATGTAAAGCAGCTAATGCATTAAAAGCAATTGGTGTAAAAAAAGGAGATTTGGTATGTATTTATATGCCGATGATTCCTGAAGCGATGTTTGCGATGTTAGCTTGTGCAAGAATTGGCGCTCCTCATTCAGTTGTCTTTGGAGGATTTTCTTCAGAAGCTTTGAAAGATAGATTAATTGATGGAAATGCCAGATTTGTTATTACTGCTGATGGTGGCTTTAGAAAAGATAAGGTGATTGAACTTAAGAAAGCAGTTGATGCGGCTATTGAAAGTGGGGCAGATAAAGTTGTTGAAAAAGTAGTTGTTGTTCAACGATCC
>CACLFQ010000014.1 GCA_902606255.1 uncultured Prochlorococcus sp. | reverse complement strand
ATTAGAAATAATTGGTACAAGAAAAACTTTATCTGTAGAAACTCTTTCTCCCTTAATGGCTGCTTTGTCAGGGGAAATTTTTATTAATGAAAATTTAACAACTAAATCATGGGTTGGAATAATTATAGTATCTATTTCGCTGTTCATAATTCTCAAAAAAGGTAACGATTTTAAAGAGGCAAATTCCCCTTTCTCAGAAAAAAATAATTTTAAGATTTTTGCTTTCCCTTTTTTATCAATTTTATGCGCTGTGCTTGGAGGTCTTTTTTCAAGGATGGTTTTCCTTCAAAGCAATTTATCTCCTTTCCTTACAACTGAGATAAGATTATTAGGCGCAATAATTTTTTTGATTACTTTGAAAGGATTTAAGATTAATTTTTTCTTGAAAAACCTAGAAAAAAAACAACAAAAAAGATTTTTGCTTTCAATACTTCTTGGAACCAATCTAGGAATATTGCTACAACAAATTGTATTTAAAACACTTCCCCTAGGAATAGGATGGGCTTTATTAAGTACATCTCCAGTGATTTCTTTACTTTTTGCTAAGAATGAGGAAAGAGAAATTACCAAAAAAATAATATTTTTTACTTGTTTTTTATTTTTTGGCTTGATATTAATAATTCTTTAATTTGGGGGTATCGTAATAAATACTCATGTTAAAAGAAATCAGATTAAATAAAATTATCCTATAAACATTCAGAACAATGAAAATTTTAAAGAAAAAAAAACTTGGGACTCTTGAGGTATATGTTATCTTTCTAAGCTGCATTTATGCAGGCTTTATAGGTTATAAATCCCTTTTAAATGTTTTATTTACTTGAAATTAATTAATTCTTTCGAATGATTTAATAAACTTACCTCCATCTTGGTCGTCATCATCATTTGACACAAAAAATAAAAAAAATATCCCTAGAGAAGCTATAGATAATGAAATTGACAATACAGAAAGCTCATCCATAATTTAAAATTTCTTTTATAGTAAACTAAAAAATATAAAAGACAGTAAACAAATACACATTCTCGAAAATAAAAATTTCCTTTATTTGTAAAATATAAAATATATCCGAACTATTTCGTGAAAGTTCTAATCACTTCCCCTTGTAGTGCAAGCGTAATAATTCAGTATGGAATAAAAAGTTGGCCTATTTGGGAATGTGAGCCAAGCAAATTTCAATGGAACTACAATGATAAGGAAATTTGCTTAATTATTGAAGGCCAAGCGAAAATAAGTACGAAAAACGGTGACATTTTTTTTATTAAAACTGGAGATCTAGTTGAGTTTCCTGCTGGACTTTACTGCGAATGGGAAGTAACCAAAAGTATTAAAAAACATTATCGATTGGGCAGCTAGATTTAAGAAAAAAGATTTTTTCTTTCTTTACTGTTAAGTCAATGCAGATAAAATATGGTTAATAAATAATTTCCAAAAGGGGAAAAAATATTATGCCTTTTACTGATCAAGAATATTTTGAGGTTATCGAAAAAAACGAAATAGTAAAAAAAGCCTTTGAAAATATTAAGCAAATTTGCATTGATTTACAAAAACAAACAAATTGTCCAGAAGAGGATCTAAAAGATTTTCTTGAGTTTATTTCTAAACAATGGAATAAGTAATAATCAATAATAAGCCTTTTAAAATACTAAATTTAAAATTTCAATTTAGTTTTATGAAAAAATAAGTTCTAATCTAATTCATTTTTTGGTTTTGTATTGATACTGGAAGTTCCCTTAGCAGCAGAAACGAAGAAAAAGAAGCCTACAATTCCTGATATACCAAATATCGCAGCCAAAGGATCAAAAGTGAAAGAAAACATAGAATTTATAAAATCAAGATAAATAATAGTTTTTGAATCAAAATTGTACAATTATTGTTAAGTATAAAAAATAACAATTGCGCGATTCATTACGTCATTATTAGTTTCTCAGTAGGTTCAACAAAATTATTATTCAAATTCATATTGAAGAATAAAAATATCAATACATACCAATGATCTATTCGTGCGAAAGAGAAAATTTTTAAAAAATATTTATAGAAATATTCAATAACACTACCCAGAAGATCCACAATTATTGTTTCTTTAGATTAATATCAATTTATGACAGAATTGTATTCAGCTTCTTCCTCAGTAAGTCCTCTTACAGCGATATTATGGTGCTTTTATCCATTAGCTGTACTTGTAATTATAGAGTTACTTCTAGGTGGTGGGTTTGACGATGATAATAATGACGACCAAGACGGTGGAATGCTTATACCTGCATACTCCACATCTAAGGTTTGAAATTTTTTTGAATTTCAAATTACTAAACTTGAAATAATTTCAGTAACTTGACTAACAATATTGATACGACTCTTATTTCATTAATTACACTTACCATTCTTATCATTTCCACTCTATCCTGGCTTGTCTTAAGAACCCTTAAAGAAGGTAGAAAAGCTTTAACAGAAGTAAATAAAGAAAGATCGTAAATATCTCAAAAATCATTTAAAAATATAGAATTTCATTAAATTTATAAAACTCTTAAATTTATAAGTTTTGCTAACTAAAAAGATATATTCCTAAAATTTAAAAACTTTTCCTTCTGAAAGTTTGGGAAAAGCATAAAAAACTTAAATAAACACTAGAATTTGTACAACTTTTAAGTTAAAAAATTACCAATCTATTTATATCCCTTTTTTTGTGAAAGGGCCTTTCTTTGTAATTACTTTAATAAATAAAAATGCATCTAAATTCCTTACTTTATATTTGTTCTATATTTTTATTCATTTATATAATGGCGCTATTTTGGAGAGACTTGCCAAATCAAAAAAAGTAAATAAATAATTAATATTAATTTTGTTGCTTATCAAAATAAATTGAGTTATTAATTTAATATTGGATTTAATTTTTTATATAAATGCTGAAAGAATCTTCTAATAACAACAACAAAAATATATTCTCAGAAACAACAAGTATTGCAAAAGAAAAGATGATTTGCAAAGACGGATTCTGTTCATTACCAAATCAAGATGAGATACCAAAACAAAATTCAAATGATATGAATTTATTTGATCCTATTTAGTAAATAAATAACATTTTGATAAATTGAAGATTAAATTGATAATGTTAAATTCTTTGGATTTTTAATTTATGCTTAATGCCTTTTTAAACGCATATAAAGAGTTTTGGATTAAAGCTACAGACTTTACAGGATCTACATCTCGATCGGACTGGTGGTTAGTTCAATTAGCGAATCTTATAATTTCTTTATTAACTATCCCAATATTTTTAAAGACGTTTGGTTTCAATGCTTATGGAATAGTTTGCATCATTCCGCAAATAGCTATTGATTTAAGAAGAATCAGAGATTTTGGAAAGAATTGGAAATGGATCTTTATAAATTTAATACCCATTTTAGGATGGATCTTGTGGTTCATATGGTTAGGCTTTGGAAAGGCCGGTAATGGGAAAAATAAACTTATATAGAAATTAACTCTTTATTTTTTTTCTTTTTTTAAAATCTACAAATCTTATTTTATTTCTTAGCGCTATTTGTTTTTCAAGAATTCTAAACACATGCATCTCGCATTCTGTTAATTTAAGAAACTGATCGAGTGTATCTTGATCTTCTTCATCAAAATTCTCGAAAACTTCTGAAATAGCAATACTGTTTCTAGAAATAAAATCCTCTGCAACATCTCGTGGATTCTTGCCTGATTCGAAATCCTGAAAAGCTTCATAAGAATTAAGTTCTCTAGTTAACCATTTAAACCATGGTTCGTTTTTATTTTGGTTTTTATTTATGATTTTTTTCATGAAAAAATTTTCACTAGTTTAATCATTATTAGGTTTTCATTCTTTGACAGCTGTACAATTACTTATTTTTAAAATTTAATTAAAGATAAACCTTATTTATTTTTTACAAAATAACTAGCATAATTACCCATAAATTTCGTAAAGAATAAGTATTTATTACTCATTTTTTTTTTAATGAGATAGCTAGAATTTGTTTTTATTAAAGAACATTGTCAATTCCATTTTATGACTTTCCTTCATCTCCAATTTTAATAATTGGTGCTCTTGGTATTACAGTAGCAATAGCAGTTTTTTTTGTCTCTTACCAAAAATATTTCAATTCTCCATTGAACAAAGAGGGTGTAGAAAAGAAAAAAGCCTTAATTAAGGAACAAAAAGAATTAAATGAAAGATTAGAAAAAATAGAACAAGATTTAAAAAATTTATAAAAAATTACTCTTTTAGAGATGAGTTAATGATCTCGAATTCAAGACCTTAATTTTTGAAACCGGAATTATGGTCTATAAGGGGTTATGGATAAAGATCATCTTATTGAGTTAATTTCTAATAGCATTCTTTACGAGAGTAAAAATTCCGACTCTACTAGGGTCCTTAGTGACTTTAAAAATTACTTAGAAAGATTAAATCTAGATCAATTGAGAACTATGTCTAAAGAATTTATTCTTTAGTATGATGCTTAAAATATTTTATTGTTTATAAAATAATCAATATTTTTTTAAAATTGTTACCATCAAAAAAATAAGAGAAATATGCTTAAATTAAATAGAGGTGATTTTTTAATCCAGCCATTTCTAAAAAGAAATAATATTAGAGCTTCCTATCAAATTATTTCTACCATATTCCCAATAATTTCTATTTGGTTAATCGTCTGTCAAATAATAAATCAACCTTTTTCATTATTGATAAAAGCATTTCTATTGATACCTTTTATTGTTCTTCTAACTCTATTCTCTTCTCGAACATTCTCATTGATGCATGATTGCGGTCATAATTCTCTTTTTACAAAACGGAAATTAAACCGCTTTTTTGGTTTTTTACTTGGCCTGGTTAATGGTATTCCCCAGAAGTCATGGTCAATTGATCATGCATTTCATCATAGAAATAATGGAAATTGGGAAATTTACAAAGGGCCGATAGATGTTTTAAGTCTTGAAGATTATATTTCCCTTACAAAAAGAGAGCAAATATTTTATAAAATAAGTCGAAGCTGGATGATGCTTTTCCCTGGCGGTTTTTTTTACTTAGTTTTAAAACCTAGATTAGGACTAATTTTTATTATTTTTAATTTCACTAAAGATATATTGGAAGAGACTTTTATCAAAATAAAAAACAGAGAAATTTCTAAAATCTTAGCTATAAATTCAAGAGTCAAACCTCCTTTTTCAGATTATGGAGACAATTTTAGTGAACTATGTGAATTAATTATCAACAACATAATAGTAATAATAGGTTGGGTTTTTATGTGCAAATGGTTGGGGTTAGTTTTTTTCTTATCATTTTATTCCGTGATATTAACCCTATCAGCAGCAATTTTAATATGTGTTTTTTTTGTACAGCATAACTATGAAAATGCATATGCTAAAAATACAAAAAATTGGGATATCATCGATGGAGCGATTTTGGGTAGTAGTAATTTAGATATCCCTAATTGGCTAAATTGGTTTTTAGCAGACATATCCTTCCACAGCATTCATCATCTCTCTGAGAGAATACCAAATTACAACTTAAGAGCCTGTCATAATGCAAACATTCATTTACTTCAACAATCAAAGTTCTTAAAATTAAGCGATTTTTCAAACTGCTTCAAATATATTATTTGGGATAATAAAAAAGAAAAATTAATTCCAATAAGTTAAAACCTAATTCAACCTTCTTCTCAATTTTCTTTTTAGAGGAATACTGCTATATGAATGGGTACCAATAGATGGAGGCAGGTCATTCTTTAAAGGATGAATAAAAGCATTTGCCATACTCTCTAACATTTTCGAAAGCCAATTAATTACTGATTTCATTTGAAAATCTAAAAGTGTACTTTTTTATCATCCAACTAAATTACTGAAAAGTAAATCAGTCTTTATGCTGATTTTTTTTAAAGATTGGCTTATAAAAATAATATTAAATTATCAAAATTATTGTTTCCTTTTAACTTTTAAAAGAATTATATTACTGGCTTTTTAAAGGTAAACCAAGTGCAATATAAATTTAGTAAATAATACTTATTTTTTATAATTCACTTAATAAATTAAATTATTGATCATAATTTCGTGCTATATCTCTATTTCAGATAAATCTCACAATATTATGAATGATTCATTTGTTTCTCCCAACCAGAATACAGAAATAGATTCTATTAATTCATATTTTGAGTGTATTACTGAATGCAGTATTGTGGATGGTCATCAAGAATGTATTACTCGTTGTTTGGAAATTCATCTGAAGGGGGGTGAGCAAAATGAATAAAAAAAATTCGTCGCAAAGGAAAACAACTTTAAAATGGAACCCCAATGGAGAGCTTTCTGAAATTGATATGTTAAGAATTTTAGAAAAAATATCGTCTAATAATCTTAATCAATGTGAATTAACATGCGATTCTGATCAAGTTTAAAAATTAGTATTTATAGAACTTTTCAAATTATTAATTAGGCAAATAAATTTGATCCGAATATCCAAAAAAATTATTTTTAGAAATTACTTTTAAAATTAAAAATATTTCTAATAAGCAGCATTTTTAATAATCTTAATTCAGACTAGAGTTAAAAATTTATTTTTTAATATTTTGATCAATGCTGTTGATAAAAAAGCAGCTAAGGGGATTTTCGTAAGGTATCAATCTTTTAATTATTAAGATATTAATCAAGATTTGAAACATTCTCAAAATATCTTAGGTTTTTATTCTAAAAAATTAATTTTTAGAACTCCTTCTTTTTTTTAATAATGTTTTACTAATTCTTTTTTTTGTTATTTGAATAGGTTGTACTAAACCTGAATCGCCATGAGTTGGACAATAATAAGTCATAAGCATCCAATTTTTATCTTGATCCATAAGTAATAATTCTTTTTCAATATATCTGATTAACTAACTAAGACGAAAAATGAAAAAATTGTTGTTTTTTAATCTTTTCTTTTTTTTTACTTAATAATTTATAAAAAGTATTAATCTATTCGCACTAAATAGATATAAATACGCATGACTTTTAAAAAAAATCCTGCTATTTATTAATAAATTCAAAATTATTCATGTCTCTAGAATCTATATTGATGGTAGTTGCTCCAATCTGTGTTTTTACGGCAGGAGTTATTGTCTTACCTATTTTAGTAAAACCGCGCAAACAATCTGGTCTAACCAAGAAGTATATACGCGGTCTTTAAATTAAAAAGCTTTAACTAAAAGCAAAGACAAGCAGAATAAAAAAATAATTGATTAGATAAATAAAAAAGAGATAGCGATAAAAGAATAAAATAAAATGTGCGGCTCAAATTAATTTATTTGATTACATAATTTAAATTGTGAAAACTTTATCAAAAAAAAATTATAAATTCTTTTCATTATGAGATCCTGTGATGGATAATAGAATATATAAATTCACTTTTATTTAAAAAATTCTTAACTAAAAAAATTTGAGTAATATAAAATTTTCAGGTCTTAAAGGCCAAGCGCTTGCAATAGAGGATAAAGATATTCCAAGCATAAAAGAATTTAAGGATGTTATCCCAAATCACTACTTTAAGTGCAATACCAAAACTTCTTTGAGATATCTTTTACAATCAGCATTAATCCAATCATTAGTAGTTTCGATAGGGTTATCTATCCCATTCAAACCAGAAATGATCCCAATTTGGATTATTTACGCCTTAATATCAGGTACGACTGCAATGGGATTTTGGGTCATTGCCCATGAATGTGGGCATGGAGCATTCTCTAAAAATAAGACATTGGAAACTATAACTGGTTATTTACTGCACTCATTGCTTCTAGTTCCTTATTTTTCTTGGCAACGTTCTCATGGAGTTCATCATCGATTCACAAATAACATAACCAATGGAGAAACTCACGTCCCTTTAGTCATTGAAGGAAATGGAGTTACAGAAAAAGTTGGCGGAGAAAAAGAATTACATTTTTCAAATTCCTATGGCAAGAAAAATTACGGGATTCTTCAACTCGTTTTACATCTAATATTTGGGTGGCCTGCTTATTTACTTACGGGAAGTACAGGAGGTGTTAAATATGGAATTTCAAATCATTTTTGGCCAATTAAACCATTTTCTAAAGCATTATGGCCATCAATATGGGCAAAGAAAGTTTGGATATCAGATATTGGTGTAAGTTTGACATTATTGGGCATTGTTTTTTTGGCTTTCAAGTATGGATTATTTCCAGTAATTGCTCTATATTTTGGTCCTTTATTAGTGGTTAATTGTTGGCTAGTAGTTTATACATGGCTTCATCATACAGATTCAGATGTACCTCATCTTTCAAATTCGGAATTTTCCTTTATGAGAGGAGCATTTCTATCTATTGACAGACCTTACGGTAGAGTCCTTAATTTTCTTCACCATAATATAGGTTCTAGCCATGTCGTTCATCACGTATGTCCAACGATCCCTCATTATCATGCTAAGAAGGCAACTGTCTTAATTAAAAAAGCCTTTAAAAAAGCATATCTTTTTAATCCTGATCCAATACACAAAGCTCTATGGAATATTGCTTGCAATTGCGTTGCTGTTAAGTCAGACCTCAAGAGAGGAAGATATATATGGCAATCTTCATACAAAATAGTGGATTAAAAAAACAATAAGCATCAATTCTTTATCACATTAATTTACGCAAATCTGAAAAGAATATAAAAGAATTAGCAATAACAAAATTTTCATCTTAGAAAATAACTGAAATTATATGATTCTTATGAGTGGTGACAATTTGCATGGTAAACAGCCTATTAAATTTTATTCGGAAAAAATAACACTTACAAAAGTTGAATTATTAGAAAGGCAGTTAAGTTTAGGCGAAAAAATTTCAGATTTAGATCAAAAGCATAAAGAATGGAGCAAAAAACTTGCAGGTTGATCATCTAACATGATGAATTTGAATAACTTATTGATATTTGTATTTGACTTATCAAGAAACTTTTCTGTAAATTATTGAAAAATTATTAGCAGGCATCCTAATAATATCTTCTTGAGAAAAACCATTTTTCTTACTCTCATCACAAACTTCCTCAAGATTTTTAATACCCCAAAGATCATTTTGCATTTTCAATGAATTATCGAAAAAATAATTACTTTCACTTGTATGCTTATTACAAATTTTAAATGGCCCATACAATATCAAAAATTGTCCCTTATTGAGTAGTTTTCCTGACTCTCTAAATAGTGCTACAGTACAAGACCACTGTGCTACATGAATCATATTTATAGAAACTATTCCTTGCAAAGAATGAGCTAATCTTGATGGAATCTTCCAAGGAATTTTTTCTACATCAATCTCAAGAGGCTGGGGCATTGTCTGAGTTAAGTCTTCATACTCAATCCAAGAGCTTATACTTTTTCTATTCACTAACTCTGGATCACTCGTTTGCCAAATTATTCCTGGAAAGCGTTTTTGAAAGACCACTCCATGTTCACCGCTACCACTCCCGATTTCCAATACTGAACCTTTTTTTATAAATCTGGATAGTACATCACCAATGCAGTCTCTATTTCTTTGAGTTGCCGAAAAAAAAAGTCTATTATCCAAAATTAAAAAGAATTAGGCACTTTAGTTTAGTAAAAAGAATAATTCTAAAATCCTTTATTATTTAACCTTTCTCAATTTAGGAGTCTTAAAAAACATTATTTTAAGGCTGAAGAATAATATTGAAATTGTAAGAGCAGGTAAGATGTAAAGGATTAAATCAGAACTCAGTAGAGAAGGGATTGTTCCAAAAATTAAATGCATGTAATAAGTCGCAAATGACATGAATTCATAATATATCTAATTTATTAATAGCAATTATTTGAGTACTAAAAACTACTTTAGTCAAAAACCAAAATTTTATAATTAAAAAGAGTCAGCCTGTATCCCTACTAGCTGACTCTAATAATATATTAATTTAAATCACCTCTAAATGAGGATTTACCTTTAAAAGAAAAAGGTATCAATTTTAAATTTTTTCTGTTTCAAATTTAAAAAAATCAGAACAAAAACAAAAACCAGCAAGGTATATTTCGACACATATATGTAGCAGATTTGCAGTTTTTCTTACCAAAGAAGCAATAATCCTTGATTTTCTTTACATAAATAAATAAATGTGTTATATTTTTTAACAATTACACTAATAAAAATGACTCCAGAAGCAGAACGTTTTAATGGTTGGGCAGCAATGTTAGGTTTTGTTGCAGCAGTTGGTGCCTACGTCACAACAGGCCAGATCATTCCTGGCTGGTTCTAATGAAAAATAACGAACCAAAAATAGTTGAAAAAGAAAAAATCGTTGCTGAAAAGCTTAACGGTAGATTCGCAATGTTAGGTTTTGTTGCTCTAGTTGGCGCATATTTAACTACAGGTCAAATCATTCCTGGTTTTATCTAATATAGATTTTTATTTTTTTTAAATAGTCTAATTTAAAATTAATTAGGCTATTTTTTGATGCTTTTATAATCCACATTGGCGGGAAACAACTCAAGTTGAGGAAGGAAAATGATTAATATTAAAACTAGATTTTAAAAAGAAATATTAATTTGATTATTCTTCTTCTTTAAAACTCAAATTTATTTCTTAATTAATGCTATCTTGATCGAGATAATTCAAGGGTCTAATGAGAGTAAAGCTTGAACCAGAGACAGCATTTATTGGCAAAAAGTTTGCTTATATATTTCTAGGAATAATATTTGGCCTAAATGCAATAACTTTTATTTGGTTTTTCTTATTTTCAAATTTAAAATAAAATCAAAAAATATTACTTAAAAGACTTTAATAATAAAACTCTAACAAAAAAGTTTATAGGAACTGTAATTTGGGTACTAAAAAATTCCTGGAATGATCTGGCCTGTTGTGACGTAGGCACCTAACAGTGCAACGAAACCAACCATAGCCCATCTACCATTTACTTTTTCTGCATTTTCAGGATACCCATCGTAAGATACACTTTCATCAATATAAGGCCTAGTTTCTGATGGGAACATATTCTGTCTTCCACCTGATTCTGTAGTAACTCCTGATTTTGTCATTAAGAAATATATTAATTGTTAATTAAAGTAACACAAATATTAACTTATGTAAACCAAAGCCTCTTATTATTTGCCTCCAATTATTTACGTTATGGATCAAGATGTGACATTTCTGTTTAAAAAATTAACGGCACACAGTTTTTTTTAATTAAATCATTTTTTATTATCAAACTTCCAGATAAATTACTAAAAATAAGCATTTATACTCACAGTAAGTAATTTTACTTAGTAGAATAACTATAGCATTTAGGAAGTGCTTAGCTGGTTAAATCAGAATATCTGAATTAACTAGGTCGTCATGAGCTTGCCGGTGGGATACTTGCAGGCTCTTTCAATTTTAAAAGCAAGATCATATACTAAACAAGCAGATAAAACTTTATATTTTGATTAAATTCTTTTAGTAATTAAATGAATGTCAAAGACACAATTACTTGCTAAATAGAAGATAGGATCCAAAAAATTATGTCTTTAGATTTTATTCTTATACCTTCTTGTGTTTTTATTATCATCTTTCTTTTAAATAGAGAAAATATGATCTACAAAAAAAATCAAAAGGCTAAATAATATTATTTTGTAAGAGTATTAAAAATAAAGCTTTGACAACTTTTTATCTATGAATAAAAGATTTTTAAAATAGCTAATTTAAAATTAGTTTTGAATTTTTAGAGTTTTCACAAGAGAAACTATGATAACTTTTTTCTTAAAATTAATTTATCCCAAAATAATCTTGAATTATTAATTTGATCAAGTTTTTGTTGGCAGTGTATGCACTTACATTCATTTATATAAGGGTTTTTTTTCATTCCTAACCTCTTTTTTTTAAGAAACCAAATTTTTTGTTTTAGTGCAAGTATTAATAAACTTTTTTAATTGGAGAATTTATAAATTAAAATATTCCGTATTATCTAAATTTTATGTTGGTTTCTAAAACATTGATATTTTATAATGCAAAAAAAGATATTACAAATTAAATAAACTCCTTTTGAAACTTTCAAATAAATTACTAATTAAAAAAACTTTCAAGAAAATAATTACTCCCTGGTATTCAATACCTTTAATAGATAGATGGTTGTTAGGTCAAATCATACCTCCTATGGTATTTGCGATTTCTGCTTTTACTGTTATTTCATTATCTGTTGGGGTAATGTTCGATCTAATAAGAAAAATTGTCGAATTTGGTTTACCTCTATTCCTAGCCTTAAAAGTTCTTTTTTTAAGTTTGCCAAGTTTTTTAGTTTTATCATTCCCAATGGCAGTTTTGCTTTCTACATTATTAGCCTATGGGAAATTATCAAGTAATTCGGAATTATTAGCGTTGAAATCTTTAGGAATAAAAACCTCCAGAATCATTTCTCCAGCAATTGCTCTTTCAATATTTATGACGGGTTTAACTTTCTATTTCAATGATAATTTAGTCCCGGCAAGTAACAAGTTGGCAGAGGTAACATTAAGAGCAGGAATTGGGAGTTCATTTAATAGTGAAACAGGTAAAGATAACATTATGTTTTCTAGATATGGCTCTAGAATAGATCCTTCGACTAATAAACCAACAAAAAATAACAACTACCTAACACATATATTTTATGCATCATTATTTGAGAATAATATTATGGAGGGAGTTACTGTTTTAGATTTCTCTAGGGAAGATATACAACAAATCTTAAAAGCGGAAAGTGCAACATTCGATAAAAAAAATTCTTCTTGGAATTTCATAAATGGAAGTATGGTAACTATTAATCGAAATGGTCAAACTGCAAACATTCAATTTAAAAAGTATTTATACCCATTTGTAGAAGGCCCCTTGGAATTAGCAAAAGTGCCTAAAGATGCTAATGAAATGACTTTAAAGCAGGCTATAAAAGCAGAAAAGATTTATAAAAAAACTGGCAACTTAAAGGAGTTAAGAAGAATTAAAGTCCGCATTCAAGAAAAATTTACTTTACCTTTTGCATGCTTGGTATTTGGTTTAATAGGAAGCAGTTTAGGATCTAAATCTAATTTAAGATCTTCAAAAAGTCAGGGATTTGGATTAAGCGTAATTCTTATATTAATTTATTATGTAATGTCATTTATATTTAGTTCATTTGGAGTCAAAGGTATTTTACCTCCTATTTTTGCTGCATGGTTGCCTGTTTTAATTTCTCTAGCAGGTGGAATTTATTTATTAAGAAAATCAAATTCTTTTTAAGATTTTAAGAACATGAAAATGAATATAATAAATTAACATAATTTTTTGCCAGTCTAAGATCTCTATATCCCATCTATTTTTTGATAACCATACCAATCAGGGTAATTGTTTTCTTCAATAAAATTGTTATTTGGAGTTAATTCTATTTCCCAGTTACCTATCTTGTTTATTAATTCACAATCATCACAGCTAAATAACATTTCTAGAGAAGCAATATCATCTTTATGCTTATTTTTACAGCCAATAAGCCATTTAGATTTAGCTATATTTTTCGCCTCTAATTTAGATGAAGCTGTAACTAATCCAAACTCATGTTTTTCCTGCATAGAAGTTGGATTATATCCTCCAATATTGACAAACCATAAATATTTTTTTGCCTTATTTTTTTTAACTAATTTCTTTTTATCTATTTTATCCTTTTCAAAATTTATCAAATTAATCTTATAGCCATCTATATATTTTATTTTTTTATAGCTATCAATATGCAAACCTTTTAGAGATCCAAACCAATCATTTCTTAAAGTATTGTATGTATCTTCAATTTTAGATCCAACAACCCATCTAACATCATGTAATTCAATATTAGCTTTTTTTGCTTTACCTCCAAGAACAACCAAATAAAGAAATTTATTTTCTAATTTTTTCACTATTGATAAATAAAGTTTACTTGGACTCTAATTTAAATTATCAAGATTTACCTTACAGATTATTTTTACTAATTCAGAACTTTCCTTAATTAAACCAACCTTTTTTCTTTTCTTTAACTTTTGGCGAAGTCTGAATCTTAGGCGCTTCGTCAACTCTACCTTTAATAATCATTAAGGGAACTATTGCCCATAGAGCTAAAAATAATATCCAAAATAGATAAATGTTCATAGTATTAAAATTCAATAAATTTATACTAAAACCAGTTAGATAGTGTTCGTGAGTTTCTTTTTAAAGTTCTAAATTAGAGGTATAATCAAATTTTTCCATTTTTATTAACGCCAAATATAATGATTGAAAATTTCACATAAATAATAATGCTACCCTCAAAACTATAAAAATTAAAAATTAGCAATTTTTATCAGGCAATTAAAAATAATCGCACTCAACAAAACCACTACTTTGCTTCAGGATGTGTAGAGTGCATTTTTACAATGACACGATAAAAAACTTTTCGTGAATGTTTCAAACCATACTTATTCAGTTGAAGATGAATGAAAAAATGTGATTTATGTCATAAGCCAGATAAAATTCATTACAGAGTTAAATCTATAATTCATAAAGACTGGATTTTTTGTTGTAAAGAGTGTTGTAATGTAATTTCTAAACATAATAATTATTCCTACGGAGGCACAAGAAAGTCAAAATAATAATTTTTCCTGCGAACAAACTTGTAAAAGACAATCACATAATTAGAAGCATGGAAATCTATAAAATTATGTCAATCAGAAGTTGAAAATTAATGATGATTTATAAACATGATTTATGAAATTTACCAACATAAATAGCAATATAAAGTAAACCTAAATATTTTTTTATTTTTTCTCTCTTAATTCCGGGAAGCACTTTACAATATGGATTAATTCATAAACCTCTTTACTATCATATTTTCTATTAGGGACACCGCTTCCTACTTCTATTCCTCTTGCTTGCATCTTACTAAAGATCAATTCTTGTCTTTCACTACTAGACATAGACTTGAATAGTTTTATTCGTTCTTCTTTATTCACTAGATATTTATTTAATTAAGTTTTTGTGGAGGTAATATCATTTAGCGATTTATCATATAAGTAAGAAAGCCTGTAAATGTAAGTAATTTAAATCCAATAAAGAAAGGCAAATATTTTTTGACCTTTTTGCCAACGGGCAATAATTTTTTTAATGAATTCATCATGGTTTACATTACAAATCTTGTTCTTTCGAATATCCTAACGAATATTTTTTAAAATATCCCTCTTCGATTTGTATATTTAAAACATTAGATCTAAACTAAAAGGGATTTATCCCTTATTTTTTATGAATGATAAAGAAACAATAATTTCATTATTAGATGAGTTTGCTAATCCAAAAAAAATGGCTTCATTTTTTGTTGACAATGCAACTCCAGATTTTTTATTCATAAGACCAAGTGGAAATCCTATAGATGCGAAAGGATTCGAACAAATGATTACTGGTGATATAGTTCAAGAAAAAGCAGAAATAACCAAAATTCACCGATTCGATTTTTTAAGCGAAAATATAGTAATGTGCATTTTTACATTAGGTTCAAAATTTACTTATAAAGGGACACCTAATGATGACCTACCAACAGTTACTTCAATTTTTAAAAAAGTAAATAATGTTTGGAAAATTTACTGGATGCAAAGATCTACAGGAAATTCGAATTTATCTTTATGGGATTAGCAAAGTTCATAGCCATATTATGGAGCTACTGCTTGTAGGTAGTTCTTTTGTTAGTTTAATTTATTAATTTATGAAATTAAAAAAAAAAAAATAAAGAACCCCTAATTACTATTTCTTTTTTTTAGAAAATAATTGCTCCTTTTTTGCTAAGTAATTTTCAGGTAAAAATAAAAACTTTAGAAAGACTAACACCTATATCTAAAGCTAATAAAGCAATTAGTAACTTGCTCATTTTTTCGAACTCTCAACTATTTTTTTGTAAAGTTCTTCAGAAATAGGTTGCATAACCTTTTAAAAATCTGATTACAAGTTAGTTATTTCTAAATTAATTTCTCGTTACGAAATATACGAATATATGATTTTTTAAATAGGCAAAAAATATCTTCACAATAAGTTTTTCTTATAATGTATCAATAAATACTGAGTTAAAAAACTTCAATAAGATTTTCAAACTTTTTTAAAAAAGAAATAAGAAATCTTATTTCAAGTAACTAGATCCTCTGTAAGTAAGCTTTATCCCTTTTTCTTCTTGTTTTCTACAATATACGAATGACTTTCCATTGAAATACATGTTTACCATGATGCAGCTCCTCAACTTGCTCAAGTCCCCGTCCTATGGCTCGAGTCGTACTGCGGTCTATCAGATGGTAGATCGGACGATTTTGTAGCATTTACTACACCCTATTTATAAAGTATTTATACTTAGATGTCAACCATTAATAGAAACTAAACCTCAATTTAAAATTAGATTGTTCTCTCACAAACTCCCTAAAAAGAATAAAGAACATATAACTACGAGTAACTCCCATAAAAACTGAAACAAATGCTAGAACAACACAAATGGGGCAATGTGGGAATCCCATTATTGATTTTCCAGTATAAATTTCAATTCAGCCTCTGCGTTGAGAATATCAATTCTCCTCTTTAATAATTTAAAAAATTTAATAATTTTTTTCAAAATTAAACCTTCTTTAGGTATCAATAATAATATTATTCCAAGAATGAAAATATCAATGAGCAAAAATACTGAATCTATTGATATAACTAAAGTCTCGTAGCATGCTTATACAATAATTAACACCAACATGTGCTCAGGTAAACATGCTCTAATTAATCAATAAAGGCTTATTAAGAATCAAATGTAGTAATTGGTAATCTAGCTCCCTTGAAGTTCCATTTTTCTTTTGCTAAAAATAGAGCCGGCTGAAGTCCAATACTCCAGGAGGATTTAGTCCGCTGCCTAAAGCTTGAGAGTGCAAATTTTTTTTATAAATATGAATCTATTCTTTTATGAGATAAATATCTTGATTGCTTAATAAATTTATTTTGTATATTGCTATTACAAAAATTATGAGTTTATTTAAATTAGTTACTAAATACTCGTGGAGAAAGCTTTAGTTAACTTTTTTTACTGGTTACTAATAAGATCAGCCGAATCTCATTATGGGGAATCATTTGTATCTGTAAAAGTTCCATCTAATTCAATCAAAAATTTTTCTTGATTTTAGAAAGTTTTTTATTTGAAGGTTTTAATATTGAAATTCATAGCGTTTCCAACATTGAAAAACTTATTTGAGTCAAGTTAGTTAATTATCTCTATTGCAAATAAAAATGAGGTTGTTAATCTTGCACTTAAAGAAGATAGTTAATTTCTTAAACTGATGCAATTTGACCATTTGAATTCCAACGAAGATGATGGCCTCATGTCAATAGAAGATTTAAGGGCTTTACGTCTTCGAAAAAAGAAAATTGAAAGTGATAAGAAAGCTAGAAAATATATCCTGGATATAAATCAAAGATATAGAAAAATGAATACCCGCAAAAGTAATAACTTTTTAAGGAATATGAACCCTTTTAAAAGGGTCGCATAAATTTTTAATCTTGATTTTATTAATTTGTTTAACTTTGCATCTTTCAGAGTAAGATTTTAATGGTTTTTCTTTGGAAGAGTTTCACCAAGAGGGGGCGATTTTTGACCCCTTCTATCCGGAGATATTTTTTAATTGAAACTCGTTCTAAAATAAAAATAATACTTCCCTAGAAGGTAAAAAGTGATGTCAATATTTGTGCCCAAGATTTAAAAGGAGTAGCTATTTCGATCAATAAATGGTGGAAGACAACATATCCCGAATACAAAATCAGAGTGGTTTCTAAAAAAGAATTTGAACTATTAAAAATGCAAGCTGAGAAATAAGGAGCAATAAAATTATTCTTTGGTAAATTTTGATGCTGAATATTTAATTTATGCAGCTAGGATTAAATCATTACATTAATGAATAAATGAACTCTGCATTTTCAAAATTATCAAATTTAAAACTTAATAGACTTTCCAAAATAGCTATTACTCTCACATCATCAACTTTCTTCTTATATGCATTGGGTCAAGCACCAATTTTTAAAAATATTATTGAAGGTGCCTTCTCTTGTTCTGGCTAAATAAAATAATGCTTTTTTAGAGAAGCTAAAAACTAAAATAGTCAGTAATTGACAGTCGATCTAACATGAAGGGATAAAACCCTTCTTTTTTAATGTTTAATAGATTTATTGCTGAAAAGATAATGACTCTTCTTATTTCTTTTATCAGCTGATGAATATCTCCCCACACCTATTAATTGATGCTGTGATATTAAGCGCTGCCCTTACTATAACTTTGGTATTAAGAGCAAAAGGTAATGCTGCCAGAAAAGAAAAAGGAAATAAATGATTACTAAAGAAGAAGAAAAAGAATTTAAAAAACCTAAATTATATAAAATTTGGAAATTTCTTATTTATGGAAGTTCCATTGCTATTGGAGTTTTTTTAGTTTATTTATATTCTGCTTATATTTTTATAAATAAATGACTCATATGTACGGCATAGCTATTACTTATGGGGTTCTGAGTCTTTTATTGCTTGTTGGGTTTGCATACTTTACTTTTAAAATGAAACGCTAATTTTTATGTACTCTTCAATGAAAGATTTTTTGGATAAATTTTTTGATTTATGTAGAGAATATCAACAAGAAATTCCGCCTAATAAGATGGCTGAGGTTTTAAGAGAATATGCAGATAGATTAGATGAAGGATGAATACTTAAATCTTTTCAAATATGCAGACACAGCACCAGAAGCATGGGAAATTATCAAATCATCAAAAATTTCTGATTAAAACTTTTTTTGTTAATAAATAATTAATAACAAAGGACGCTATCTGCTTTGATTGACTCATCAACTAATACATCAGGCGTTGCAAACTCTGCATTATAACCTTCTAAGAGCTTCTCATCATAACCCCTTGATTTAGCTGATAGTCCTGAGACATATATGCTAACTTTTGAGTTCTTTAAATTTTCAAGATGATCGTATAGATCTCCAGTTCCTTGACCAACTACTTCACCAGCTTTTTTACAACTTAGTAAATTTACTCCGTCCCCAGCAAAAAAAAGAGTTACTTTATGATCATTTTTTTCTGCTTCGAGAGCAACTAATAAGCCTAAAGTTACTTTATTTTTGGATTCTAACCCGCTATAAATGTGAACGAGCACAGTATTATCGGTAATGATAGACATTTCATTCTCCTTAAATTTTGTTTGTATAATCCTAAAAAAATATATTTTCCTTAGCTATATTTTTTATGAAACGCTTACTACTTAATCCTAAATTCAAAAAATTTCAAAAAAAGTGATTTAGTTGTTTTTAAATAACTTTTAATTACTTAATTTATATTTTGTTTTAACAGTTTTTATTATTGAATCTTTTGGTTCTTCACTTGGGAAACAATTATTAATCCTATATTTTCCTCCTTTTTTGTCAGTCTCTACAACTGCAAATTCAACATATTTACAAATTCCATCTTCTAAATCCTTCACTTCAGTATTTATAAGCTCTTCTATTAAGTATTTTCAACGATGTTTTTATTTGCGATTCTGAGTTGAATTAGGATAGTTATAGTTATTCCTATGGAAAAATCATTTCTAAATTTCATTTATTGGATCTTACTAAAGTCAGCTGAAAGTTACTACGGCGAATCAATGAAAACAGAAATTCCATATACGCCTTATTTTTAGATTTACTGGAGTTTATTTTTTATTATTGCAACTATACTTTTAGCTTTATTAATTTTAGATCTAACTTCTTCTAACCCAATCAGGAGATCCTCTAAACCAATCAGCAAGATCATCATTTTTGGGATCGAAATGATTTTCGGTTTCTAAACCATCTAGGCCAAGATTCTGGATTAGTCCATTTATTCCATCTGATTTTTGTTTACCATATCTTCTCAAGCTGTTAGCTTTCTTAAGCCATGTCCATATAGTTGAATTATGTTTTGCAAACTTTTCTATATAAATTCTTTCTTCCAATGCAACAGGTTCATCTAGTGAAATCCTCTTTACAATATCCTTAATTTTTAAACGAGTCTTGTTGGTTAAAAACATATTTTATAAAAGAAGTTATTGTTTTATAAAAGTTTTTTTTATGGTTGTCTTGTCAATCTTTATTTCAAGAAAAAGTATTTTTTAGGGGCTTTTTAAGCATAAATATATTTATTTAGCAACAGTTACATCTAATTGGTAAAAAAGACTACTTAATTCCATTTATATAACTTATATATAATCAACTACCATATAAGATTATCTACTTAATTTAAGATTTAATTTATAAAATTGAATGAGAAAAATTTACATTGACAGTCGATCTAACATGAAGGGATAAAACCCTTTTTTTTTAATGCGAAAAAAATATAAAAGATCAGCTTTTTTTGATATGCCTGACGACCTTTTTTATCGAATATCATTAATAGGATTTTTAGTTATTTTTAGCTCAATGGTATTTTTCCTAACGAAATATAGAGAAAAAAAAGTTAATACTATAAGTAAGATTTCTAAAACTGAACAAATTAAATTTTTAAAGTTTTAATGCAACGATTTATAATTTCAAAGTTATTTGCTTTATCTAGGTTTTTTATAAATACTTACGGAATATTTTTAAAGTTTTTTCTTCAATTAAATGGTGGTTATTGGTCAAGAATTGGTTTAACCGAAAATATTACAGGGGAAAGAATTAAAAAAAGAAGATTATATATCTTGCCTTTTTATATTCTTCTGGCTTTATTGTTTGGATTACTATCTGCTCTATATTGGTATTTAGTTATTCTCCATTTACCACTTTCAATAGAAAGATATTTAAGTCCATTGAATAACAATATTTCTTCAATACTTGCTTTTGCTACTTTCTTTGGTTGGCTTTACATTCTTTGTAAAACAAAATAAATAAAACTCTTAACTAAGAGATAGTTTAGTCTGAGAATTAAAGATTTGATTAATCATAATTAAATCAATCTTAAGGATTCATGCAAGATATTTGAGAACGACTATTGTTTTAATACGACAGTTCTGGTGATCGACTCGTCCAAGGTTGACCAACTAGATCTTCACTAATCCATGGTCTGAAATACCAAGGCAAATTAACTTATCTAACCTTTCTGGAAAGAAAGTTAAGTGATCAGAAATTAAACTTTCGGGATTAATTTTGAACTATCTTAAAAATAAAGTCGTTTGTAAAGCATGAAGAGGTGAGTTATCACTTTTACTTCCAAAACTAATTTCTAAGAGAACTCTTAATCTGATTATCAAATAGATCTCCTCTCTGTCGTCACCAATAAAAAAGACCTGTAACAGGGTCTTTTTTTATGTCTTAAATTTTATTGATTGAAAGTTAATCCAAAAATACTTAAATATTTTTTATCTCGCTCTATCGCGATCAGTTAATGCTTTTTCAAAAGTATAAAAGAAAGTATAAATGCTATTCAATGCAATCAACATAAGAACTACTGATCTTCCACGTTGATTTAATTGAAGTAATCTTTGAGTCATACTCTTAATAATCTTCGTTGTAATCGGATGGACTACCAGTTAAAGAACAAACAACTGATTCCTCTTTTTTCATTTCTTTTATTTCCACTATTGGTCTGCCCATTTTCTTTAAAACATTTATATCTTCTTTAGTCTGACAGCGAGCAATTATGTTTCCTTTTTGATCAAAGCAACTGTAGTAATTCATTTTATTAAATGCAATTTAAAGTTTATGGTTGATTTCAGTTTTAGCAACGCAATCGACTCATGACAACCATGTTTTTAATCTAGGCCAGCCTTAGATTTAAATGGCTAAAAAAACGTACCTCTTTCCGTACCTAAATGTTCCTCAAACCGCACACATTAGATAAGCAATGTTTTTGTGCAAATCAATTAGAACATATATGAAGCTTAGAATAATTTACGAAAGAGAATTTATGAGTGAAGATTACGAGACTGTTGAAATTAATCCATCCAAAATTACATATCTAAAACCATAAGACAATATAGAATCTTTAGACAAATTAATTATTGATATTGAGGAAATGAATAAGATATCAAAAGATTCTTTGTAATCAAATAAAAAAGGGGTTGAAAATTCCAACCCCACCAAAAAACTTAAATAATATTTTGTTGTTTAGAAAATACCTGGAACAATTTGACCTGTAAAATAGTAAGCCCCTATTAGAGCAAACATTCCAAGCATTGCAGCTTTGCCATTAAGCTTTTCAGCTTTCTCAGTCATGAATTTTTTAGCGAATTCCATAATTTTGCGAAATAGATTTATATTTACAAATTAATTATTCCAAAAAGGTAATTGATGTAGTGTTTCCTACCTAAATCACATTTTTTTTTAGAATTTTATTTTTAATTTATTTTTCATTAATAATATTAGAAATTTAAGAAACTTTTTTATTAGATCTTTAGTTTGAATAAGAAGCAATTCAAAAAAGAATTTGAATTTTGTATTTAAGGTAACCGCTTTTTTGTGAGCATTATTCAGAATAAGATTCCTACTATTTTTTTATGCAAAAAGATTTGGATGAAAATTCTTATGAAAAAAGAATTGAAAATATAGAGAAAGGAAAATCTTATTTAAAGAGTAATGGATTTTTTAGATCAAAATCTAACCTATTCGAAGACATACAAAAGTTCATTTATAAAAGGTAAATAAAAAACTTTTTGTAACTAGACTATTCCTAATTAACCTGAAGTAAAACCAACAGCAGCAAAGAATTCGAACTCAATTAAATCTCTTGGGGCAGAGTTCATAAATAAACTGATTTGAGTCATAATTTTATGACTTGAGAGAATCTCTTAAATCAAACTTTTCAGCTTTTTCAATTTGACACTCAGTATCATCTTCGGCGCATTTGATTTCGGCTTTTTTATTCATGTGGCTACTGCAACCGCCTGCCATAACTGGTAAACCTGTTGTAGCTGTAAAACCAGTTAAACATGCAAAGGTGATATAAGGAAGAAGTCTTTTCATTTAATTGTTACATCATGTAAATTCATTATGGTAAATACAAAGCTCAACTGTGAGTAGCTGATAATTTGACAGAAATTTATCTAAGTATTTTTACTTATATGTTGAGTCGAAGACTTTAAATAATTAATGTTTGTTTTAGGTTTATATATAAGTAATGGATAAAGAACATTTAATTGATTTAATATCTAATAGCATTATTTCTGAGGTTAAAGATCTCAAAATTAATGAGGAAAAATTGATTGCAAATAATTATTTAAATAATCTGAATTTAAATCAGCTTAGAATAATTTCTAAAGAATTTATTTTGTAATCTTTATTGAATAATTATTTAAATAAATGAGATTATCTTTACTAACATTTGAATTTTACTAAGTTAATACCTTTTTCATATGAATGATTCAGAAGAATTTAAACCTAGCCTTAAACAAATAAATGAGGATATCAGGCCTACATGGGAAGATATCAAAAAACAATCAGAAGTTTTAGTCAACAAACTTGGTTGTCCTAGATCATTTGTAGGAGGGATGCTTCATGCAATAGCAAGCGACTTCTCTGATATTAAAACTTGGGAATAAATGAAAAACTTATTACTTGCGCCTTATTAAAATTGCAATTTCTATTTTATAAATTTAAAACCCGAGCCACATGAACTTTTTGTAGCACCTTTTGGAGCACTAATTAAAAATCCTCCTCCAGTTAAATCTTGATAATGGTCAAGAGTAAGTTCATCTAATAAATTTTTTTGAGACTCTGGGGCGTAAACAGTTAAGCCATCAGTTCTAGCAACAGGAATTCCTGATTCTTTCCAAACATTTACTCTTAAAAACATCCACCCAACATCAAGATTATCGGGTTGCAAATATAAAAATATTTTTCCAGGTGTACCACGATTTATCGATTGCCTTAACAATTCATTTGAAGCAGTTTTTGTGATAATTAAGGAACTCAATTTTCTAAATTTGCTTAATCAAGTTATTCTACTTATTATAAATTCTTAAATTTAAGCTTTAGTTGATTAAATAAGTTATCAGGATTTGAAAACAATGTAATCGTAGATACGAACAGGTATGTAGCTAATTGATTATAAGTTTAATACACGAGTTAACCCGTTCCAATTAGTTGACTCTGAGGTTTCACCGTTGATTCCTTATCTTCTTCTAGTAGTGACTCGCTAGTTTTGAGATTTAAAAACGGTCTTCATTCACCTTAAACCATGGAAAAAAAATCGTAAAAAAATATGCTGAATTAATGCAACAGGCGCAACGAGCCACTGGAAGCAAGGAAGCTGTTGGACTATTAAATAAGGCCGCAAAGTTAAACTAAATTTGATAGCTACGAGATGATGTAGTCTGTTATTGATTGATAGTCGATCTAAAATGATGAAATCTTTGATCGTCAACGTCCGCCATTAAATCATATTCTTTTAAATTTTTTGTAATCCGCTTATATTCAATATCATTTATTAAATAAGCTAAATATTTTTCTAAAAAATTTATATTGATTTTTAGGTTCATTAATATCCTTTATTTATTGTTAGCCAATAATTCACGTTCTGACTTTTTTTAATGAACACACTCATCACATATAGAAAACAAAAAAAGCTTGCTTATATCCCCAAAAGCAAGCTCTCATGATGATTTAATTTTAAATATTTATGCTGGCAATTTACAATCAAGTTCTATTATTCCTTCATCCATAAGGCGACCAATTTTTAAAACTAGTGCCATATCTAACCTTGAAAATTCTGATTGATGATCTGCAATCCAATCCAATTCGGATAAAGTTATTGATCCAGTTGCATTAACTAGGAGAAAAAGAATACCTAAATTCATTTTTTTAATTAGTTGCTTTTTTTCCTTTAGCTATCATTACCACTGGCACTAATAGATATGTAAAGAAGGAGATTAAGAAAATGTCTATATTCATTTTAAAAAATACCTGGGATGATCCAGCCAAAAAGACCGTAGTTTACAACCAATGCGAATAAACCCATCATTGCCATTCTTCCATTGGTTCTTTCGGCATTTTGCCAATAAGTTGGTTTTGAGTTTTCCATTGTTTAATTAAATAATTTGTATTGGTTTTTAAACGAAACCGGGAATGATTTGTCCAGTAGTTAAATATGCGCCAATAGCAGCAACTAACCCAAGCATTGCAAACCTGCCGTTGAGTATCTCTGCAACAACTTTTTCCTTTTCGATTGTTTTTGTTTTTGAATTTGTCATTAGAACCAACCAGGAATAATTTGACCAGTTGTTACGTATGCGCCAACAGCTGCTACGAAACCTAGCATTGCCGCCCAACCGTTAAATCTTTCTGCTTCAGGTGTCATAATTTAAAAAATAATTATGTAAACAAATATAACATAAATATTAATTAGTGTAAAGAAACTGGTCGTAGATGCATATTTTCATATTAAATCTATACGTTATTGTTACATAACTGTATTTTATTATGCATTTGCACAAAATTATTTTTAAAGGTTTAGTTCAAGCAGTTTGACAAGATTACACTAGATTCTTGATTTTGCATCTAAATAAAAAATTCTGTCTCAACCGATCTGTAACTATATATATTTCCTAAACTTTCTTCGATTAATTATTTTAGATAAAATTAAATGAGCTTTATTTTTGCTGAGAAATTAGGTGAAATTAAGAAAACTTATTCTAGCAAAATTCTAGCAAACACAATTTCCTTAAATTAACTGATATGACTGAGATAAACTACTGGCTAATGAACTATGTACCAGTAGTGATAGCAATGGATTTCAAAAATCAGATTAATTCCGTCCACACCTCGTCCACACTTTTAGCGATTGACAGTCGATCTAGAATAATCTGCAGTTAGCACCTTTTTGATATGAAACTTGAGTCGATTTCAGTTGCTGGTAAAGATGCAAATCAATCAGGAGTTGGTAAAAAATTTTTAATAATATCCATCTCTATCACAGTATTATTAAATCTTTCAATCGCAATTTGGTTTTTCATGAATGATATGGGTAGATTTTTAATTAAATGAAAAAAATATTAATGCCAGTAATAGTAACCACAGGAATTATTTATGGCTGTGGATTATTTTGGTTACTTTGGCATTACTAAAGGAATAAATTGAATGACTAATAAATGGGATGATAACTCTTGGCAAAAAGATTTCTTGAACATGAAGTCACATTCACCTGCTGATGCAAAGCTATTAATGGGAGGTGTAAAAGGATTGAAAGATGCTTGGCGTCTAGGTGTTCTGCACGTTGAATATGAAAAACTAAAGAAGATACAAGATCCACAGCAACAATAAGCTCTATAAAAGGAAGAAAGATATTTCAAATAATCAATCTAAAATCAAGAGAACTTAATATAAAATTGTTCTGGATAGCAATGATCACTATCATTCCTGTATAAGTTGAAGTGCAAATTGCTATGCTTTATAAAAGAATTGAGAACTTAACTGATAATCTACAAAGCAATTTTCACAAATAAGAATGTCATTGTTAAATAAATTCTCGATTAAAGATTTCATAATCTCAAGCAAAGAGGCTTATCAAAATGAACTCAAGAACAAAGGTGTGGGTTCAGATATAGGACAGTCATTATTTAATAAATTCGCGATTAAAGATTTCATAATCTCAAGTAAAGAGGCTTATCAAAAGGAACTCAAGAACAAAGGTGTCGGTTCAGATATAGGACAGTCATTATTT